>CAIMEB010000073.1 GCA_903839855.1 uncultured Methylococcaceae bacterium | reverse complement strand
GGTAACTTCTTGCGTAATACCGCAACCGGTGATCCAGCAACAGCGACTACCTTAACCTTGACTAATTTGGCGGCACATACGGCGATTGACATTAGCTTTTTGCTGGCCTTGATTGACTCATGGGATAGCACTGATGGGGGTGGCCCTGCGCCCGATTATTTTAATGTCTCGGTGGATGGTGTAACCGTGTTGCAGCTGACCGCTGCATTGGGTAGTGGTAGCATCACTTATGCAGGTGGCCAATTGGGTGGGGTTTATAACTACGGGTTTAATAATGACTATAACGATATCGCTTTTGATATGGCTAATGAACCCGCGTTAACCGTGGCTCATAGCGCTTCAACTGCGACTATCAAGTTTTTTGCCAGCGGTGCAGGCTGGGAAGGTGGGGATAACGAATCTTGGGGCATAGAAAATCTGCAAGTCACCCTGGCTCCCCCCAACCC
This sequence comes from uncultured Methylococcaceae bacterium, assembly GCA_903839855.1. GTDB lineage: Bacteria > Pseudomonadota > Gammaproteobacteria > Methylococcales > Methylomonadaceae > Methylobacter_C. The sequence continues at coordinate 7,239 of CAIMEB010000073.1, read as the reverse complement.
TATCTACGGTACCGGTAATGAACTTGCCAATACCCTCATCGGTAATACGTCGAATAATATTTTAGATGGTGGCCTAGGTGCGGATACGCTAAAAGGCGGCAAAGGCGATGATACTTATGTGGTGGATAATCTTGGCGACATCATTACTGAAAACGCTAACGAAGGTAATGACAGCGTGCAAAGCAGTGTCAGTTATACTTTAAGCAGTAATGTTGAAAACTTGAATTTGACAGGCACTGCCGCTATTAACGGCACGGGCAATACCTTAAACAACAACCTAATAGGTAACTCAGCCAACAATGTACTGGATGGTGGTGCAGGTGCGGATAACCTGATAGGTGGCTTGGGTAACGACGTGCTGAACGGCGCGGTGGGAGCTGATACGCTAACGGGTGGTGATGGTAGCGACAGTTTTGTCTTTGCTACCGTAGTCGGCGGTGCCGATATTGTCTTGGATTTCCTGTCAAGTGTCGATAAGGTGCAATTGTGGGATGGTGCCAACGGCCTAAAAATCGGCAATAGCAATGGCATTATTGATAATGCCCTGTTAAGCAACAATCACGGGGGCTTTTCCACCGGAGCAGAACTGGTCATCTTCACGCCGAATATCTCTGGCGCCATTACTACCAGCACTGCAGCAACGGACATTGGTTCGGCTAGCACCGCGTTTGCTATGGGTGATACGCGAGTATTTGCAGTAGACAACGGCGTGGATAGCGCTCTCTATCTGTTCAAATCTGCGGGTGCCGATGCCTTGGTCAGTAGTACAGAGTTGACTTTAATCGGCACATTGCAAGGCACCGCACAAACGGCTTTGGCTGATTATACTTTTGCCTGATTCATTGGTCTGATTAGAGGATAAGGCAGTGTTGGGCATGATTTTGATGCCCAACACGCTCTCTGTAATATAAAAAATCAGATGATACCTATTCAGTTCGACAATTGACGCTTTCCCTGTAATTTGTTTTAAATTAAACAGTTTGGCAAATGATTTGCTTAATAGTTAAAAGTGATCGTTTTAATGCACTATACGGCTATTAGTTCATCGAAATAGTAACAAAAGTTAATTTTTTGTCAGGTTTACAACAATTATGAGGGATGACTGGGGTCAGTCATTGACACTAAAATGAAATACAAAACAATTTCTATAGACGATTCTGAAGTATTGATCAAAGAAGCAAAGCCCTTGATTCTGGATTGTCGGGATTTAAAAGATTATCGTGCGGGTCATTTAGAAGATGCGCTGCATGTTCATGAAGGTTTAAAGGAGTCGTTAGTTAAAAAAGGTGATAAAGAGCGTAGCTTACTGATTTATTGTTACTACGGTCATGCGAGTGAACATCTGGCAGAATTCTTTAGTGACTTTGGCTTTAAAGATGTCTACAGCCTGGCGGGTGGCTATTCAGGTTGGAAAGAAAAGAATCAGGCGGTCTAATGGATAAAGAAGTATGGGATTGGATGCAAAATAATTATTTCTCTGTTACACAGCCGACATTAAGGAACAACGCGGGTATCGATCCTTTAATCCTGGCGGCTCAACAAGGTCGAAGTGATGTTGTGCAGTTTTTACTCGATCAAGGCGCTTCCGTAGACGTTCTGGATCATTTTGGAAATAATGCCTTATGGGCTGCTTGTTATGCAAACAGCCATCAGTGTATCAAGTTATTGCTTGATGTCGGCATTAACATTAATTTTCAAAATACTGCCTCAGGTGCCACGGTGCTTATTTTTGCTGCCTCAAGTGGCAGAGAGGCTGTCGTTGAACAACTAATAGCAGCGGGTGCCGCTGTTGATCTAACCACGCTGGATGATTTTACTGCGCTGGATCTGGCATCAACCCCCAAAATACTCAAACTATTATATAAACTCGTTAAATCAGGAGATTAACATGCAAGCATTACCTCGTGAACTCGCCTTACGTATCGCCCTGGCTACACGCATTCTTCCCGGTATTGATATTCCACGTTTGTTGGAAATCTTACACGAACGTTTAGGCTCACCGCTGGATGATGAAAAACTAAAGTCTATTACGGTGACTAATCTTAAAACAGGCCTAGGCAGTTTAGACGGAGAAGAAGACGGTGAAGATATCGGGATTGGTTTAGCCAATATTAAATTAGCGGTGCGCTATTTATGGGGAGACGAAGCAGAAGACGAAGACTTACCTGAAATAATGCCTTATAAAGAAGGTGATATACCCGATTCCATTCGGGTCGCTATTGGGTCAAATAGTGGTGCATTGGTTAATGGTCATTTTGGCTCTTGTATCCGGTTTCTGGTTTATCAATTATCCCGTGATGATTATAGATTAGTGGATATTCGCTCAACCCTTGAGGCGGATACTGCTGAAGATAGAAATCTGTTTCGGGCTAATCTGATAAAAGACTGTCACGTTATGTTTGTGCAATCGATTGGTGGCCCAGCGGCAGCTAAGGTGATTCGTGCTGATATTTATCCGATAAAGGTGCCTGATGTGACTGAAGCAGTTGATCAACTGAAGGAGTTCCAAAAAGTGTTTGATGCACCGCCACCGTGGATGGCTAAAGCGTTAGGACGCTCTGCCGAGGAGAGAGTCAGATTCAGTCATGATGAAACCGTTTAAATAATTAAAGTAACACCTTAAGTAATTCGCAATAATAAAATAGTTAAGTTAAGCCTGAGTTGTTAAAAAACAAGAGTGCAATAGCTTCATCTATTGTCTGTAAAAAAAAGCTAAAGCTGCTTTACTACACTATAAAAGTGGGGAGGTTATTATTGCTTCTTAACTTAAGTTCAAAATGGACTTAATTATGGTGTATTTTGTGTGGTTGGCCTATGATTCAAGTTTGATTTATTCTAAATTTGTCCTCCCTGACGCGCGATGGCAAAATATTGGTTAGTGTCATCAAAGCATTCATGACAGGTGCCTGAGAATGCATTGATGAAACGCCTCAGCATGTCAGCATCGTCTTTAAAAACAGTCATCCATATACTCCAATGACCATGCCCAGTTGCAACGTCAACGATTGTTTCTCTGAAATTGGTATTATTCGAATTTCCTGTTAGACGATGCTTAGTTTTTTGTGCAATATTCCAAACGTCACGCCTATTTAACCAGCGACGATCTGATGCTTTTGGATTATTGAGCGGCTGTTTATCCAATCCAGTTAGTTTTATCGTCGCGTCTGCGCGTAATTTTTCATCATTTGACAGAGTAGCGTCGGGTTTAATAATGCCGTCAACAGAGTACTGCAGTGCTCGAAAAGTGTTATCTCTGTCTGGCCAATAATAATCTTCAATTATTACTTCAGTATTACCTTTTGTTGAATTGCAATTAGGGCAGGCTAAAAGAAAGTTTTGCCAATCCGACTCTCTATCGGAAATGACTACAGTTGCGCCATCAGGCTTCTTCGGTTGTATATGTTCGACTGCAAGTCCGGCTTCAAGGCGCATTTCACAGTAAGAACAAAATTCACCCAGCCTATTAATGAGTGCTCCTCTAGCATTGGGAAAGTCTGAATATTTAATTTCGGTATTATCTTGGTTTTTGGGACAATCGCCTCTGACAACTGGTCGCATTAGTTATGTTCCTCACGCTTTTTCTCTGATTTACCCAAACCTGCCGCCATTCGTTCCATTTCCAGAAAAGCATGATAGGCGACATTATCGCTAAAGGGAGCAGAAAACTCATCCAATTGTGTTTTGAGTCTCTGCTGTATATCTGGAGGGGTGTCTTTTGCGTCTTGCAGAACTTGATAATAATTTTTGGCAGCCTCGTACATCTTTTGATATCGTTCACTACGCTGAGGAACGTCAACTCCCATTACATCTTGAACAATGTCCTCAATAGAGCGATTACTGTATTGGTCTGCAGGTCCAGGAGCGGCTATTCCAGGTGAAATATTTTCAGTATCTGATAATAACGGTATACGATTTAGATCAATGACCTCTCCAGGTTCAAGTGACTGGAGAATAAAGGGTGAATGCGTAGAAGCAATAAACTGTAATTTGGGGAATGCTTGTTGCAAATCACGAACAATTTTGCGTTGCCATTTTGGGTGCAAATGTAGATCAATTTCGTCGATCAGTATAATCCCTTCGGTTTTTTTTGCGGCTTCAATTTCTAAATGCGGATTCAATCGCACGGCTCGATAAGCAATATCGGCAACCATCGCAATAATATTGCGATAGCCATCTGAAAGATTATTAAACGGAACAACTCCTTCTTGTTTTAATTTAATTAGGATTTGATCTTGAAGAGTATCAAAATAAAATTCCTCTGCATCAGTTATGCAGGTTAAAACAGCCTGCTTGACAGCAATGAGTGAGGGGAGTGCTTGGTGTTTTTGTAATTCAGCATAGGTAAGACTTTTAAACCACTGTTCAAAGGCCTTTTGATCAGATTTTGGATTAAGACAGTTTTGATAAGCGTCTAATCTGGAGCCTGGTTTTTCGGTTGGAATTAATTGCTGAACTGTCCATAATCTTCCGGCACCGTAATAGAGCAATAAGGGCAATGAGGTATCATAATTTAACGCATTTTTTAAAATATTTACACCAGGCACCCCAAATGCCTTAGTGCCCACAAATCTTTGCCATACAACATTGGCATCGTGAATGACTGCTTCTGCCTCAATATACACATGGCTATAATCTACTTTGCCATCGACACTATGTCTATCTTCAAAATATACCTGCCCGCCTATTTCATGCATGACCAGCCGGGCATCTGTTTTTCGTAGAACATTTTGTCCGGTTCTTATTTTAGAGTTTTTAAAACAAGTTCCTAACATCACGGCAACTGCATCCAATACCGTTGTTTTACCTTTACCATTTTCGCCGGTTAATACTGTAAAACGGGGATGAAATTGAAAGCGGGCATCTTCGTAACGTCGAAAATTGCTAAGTGTAATATTTAGTAATCTCATTTTAGTTAGCTAACCGGAGCAATTATAATAGTGCAATATGTTAGGCTATCATCATAACACTACATAATTCAAACCAGCCTAGTTTTAAATCCATACCTACGAAACATAAAAGCCACGTTTACTAAAGCAATCATCACCGGTACTTCTATCAATGGCCCTATCACTGCCGCAAACGCTGCACCGCTATTGATGCCAAATACCGCGACTGCTACAGCAATCGCCAGTTCAAAATTATTGCTTGCAGCAGTAAAAGCCAGGGTTGTCGTTTTGCCATAGTCCGCACCAATCGCTTTACCCATCAGGAAGCTGACCAAAAACATCACCATAAAGTAAATCATCAGCGGAATCGCAATGCGTACTACATCCATAGGTAACTGCACAATCAGTTCACCTTTTAATGAAAACATCACCATAATGGTGAATAACAGGGCGATAAGTGTCAGTGGGCTAATTTTGGGGACGAAGTTTTTGTGATACCAATCCTTACCTTTAGTCTTTACTAATACAAAGCGTGTCGTAAAGCCAGCAATGAAGGGAATGCCCAGATAAATAAACACGGTTTTGGCAATTTCACCGATGGTGATGGCAACCAGACTACCTTGCAAGCCAAATAAGGGCGGTAGAACAGTGATAAACAACCAGGCATAAACACTAAAAAACAGCACTTGGAATAGGCTATTAAAGGCTACCAAGGCCGCACAGTATTCGTTGTCACCTTGGGCTAGTTCGTTCCAGACAATCACCATCGCTATACAACGCGCCAAACCGATCATGATCAGTCCGGTCATATATTCGGGATAGTCTCTTAAAAAAACAATAGCTAACACGAACATCAATAAAGGGCCAATAATCCAGTTTTGTACCAGAGACACGCCCAGCACCCGCCAATTGCGGAATACATCCCCCAGTTCTTCGTAATGAACTTTTGCCAGCGGAGGATACATCATCAGAATCAAACCAATAGCAATTGGAATATTGGTTGTGCCAACTGAAACCGCGCTATTAACATTTTTGACTTCTGCGGGAAATAAAAAGCCAATCCCCACACCTATCGCCATCGCAATAAAAATCCAGAGCGTCAGGAAGCGGTCGAGAAAAGAGAGTCTAGGGGCAGGGCAAACGGATGTATTCATAGTTGTGTCTCTGAAGAATGGATTCAACAAGGGCAAATAAGGCTTATCACTTATCCAAGCTGCTTATTCCTTAGCGATTCAGGGTAATAGGGAGCCGATACGATCCAGCTCTGCTTTTAAGCGGTCGCGGTCGTGCTTTAATTCATCCAGCGGTAAAGCCAGAAATTGCTCGATGCGGTAACGCAAAATGCCATAAGCGGTCTCAAAAGCGGCTTTGATTTCTGTTTCAGTCCCTTCAAAATGAGCAGGATCTTCTACACCCCAATGGCTGCGTAATACCGGACCTAAATAGGCAGGGCAGGTTTCATTAGCGGCATTGCCACAGACACTGATGACAATGTCCGGTGTTAAGGGTAAATCATTCCAGGATTTGCTGTAATAGCCCTCGATAGAGATGCCTTTTTCTTGTAGCAAAGCCACTGCACCACTATTTAATTGCCCCAACGGTTTACTGCCTGCACTGAGTGCATGCCAACCTTCTGGCGCAAGATGATTGAAAGTCGCTTCACCCATCAGGGAGCGGCAAGAATTACCGGTACAAAGAAATAACACGTTCATAATTAATGACTATCCGTCGATAAAAGTAGTGAGTTAGAATCACAGCAGGCTGTTACCTTTTCGTTATCAAAACAGAACTCTGGATTACCGGCACAACATTCGGCAGTCAGGTAATCAATCAATGACTGCATTACCGTTAGATTCGCGCGATAACGCTGATACCGACCTTCTTGGGTTACATTGATCAAGCTGGCATAGGTCATCGCTTTTAGATGAAAAGACACGTTAGTGGGTGGTAATGCCAAGGCAGTAGAAATTTCACCGGCAACAAGTCCCGTCGGTGCCTGTTTAACGAGCAGCCGAAAAATGTCCAGACGAATGCCAGAGGCCAGTGATTCAAAGAGTGTAGTTGCAAGTTGTTTATCCATGGATTAACTATACAATAATTCTTGAAATATTGGAATATACTCATACAAATTTAGTGAAAAAACCCATAATAAAAACTGTTTTTTATTTGTTATTACTCGATGTTCAAGTTTTTAAACTTTTTGCAGCCTAATCCATAAGTACTTATGAATAATTAATTTAACTAAGGCCTGGCATGTTTAGCGTATGATAGAGTCATTTTTAAATTATAAATGCTCTATATAAAACAGCTCACCTCGCAAGAAATTCTCACCTTAGAAGAGATGCATAAAAAT
>CAIMEB010000072.1 GCA_903839855.1 uncultured Methylococcaceae bacterium | reverse complement strand
GCTAATGGCATGGATATAAACCTTCATTGTACAATGAACTGAAGGTTTGTGTTCATTTGTACATCGAAAGAAACCCGTTTTCATGACTTTATAAAGCCAGGAATTGCATAAAGTGTAAACCGGTAAATGAAGGATGCCCATTATTTGTATGCATCTGTATTATACTTCTCAGGGATAACTTTCACACCCTTTGGGGACGTAGCTTTGGTATTCTTGGCTGCCCGATTGAAAACAACGCATATATTTACAATTGATAGAACGGATTTTAATACCTATCGTACAAGGGCAGGAAAACCTTTTAACCGTTTGTGGGTAAACAATTAAACAGTGGCAAAAGTAACTCCTATTAAATCTACCCTCACTGAGGATGGCGCAGTAGTCACTACGCTTCGCTCAGCATTCCCCAACGCTTTGGCTATTTATGCTTTTGGTAGCCGCATTACTGGCTCTGCTTATGCGGGCAGTGATTTGGATTTAGCAATTTTGGTTGCTGGATATGCAGACCCACTACAACTTTGGGATATAGCCAATAGTCTTGCCGATATAACGCAGTGCCCAGTGGACTTACTGGATATGCGTGCAGCCTCAACCGTTATGCAATATCAAATTCTACAGACTGGACAGCGCTTGTGGGGAAACAACCTGGAGACCGGTTTGTTTGAATGTTTTGTCCTGAGTGAAAAAACCGCACTCGATAGCGCACGCGCCAATTTATTGGCCGATATTCAAACCCGAGGACATGTTTATGGTCGATGATGTATTAATTAACAAAGCGGCTAGCATAGAGCGCTGCGTAGCACGTGCCCGTGAAGAATATCTAACTGATCCAGCCACTTTTGCGGATAATCATACCCGCCAAGACGCAGCCATTTTAAACATTCAACGCGCTTGTGAAGCGGCATTAGATATGGGGCAGCATCTGATTAGACGTGAAAAACTAGGGATTCCGCAAAGCGCTCGTGATGTATTTACCTTATTAGCGCAAGCAAACTGGATAGATACAACACTGGCAGATTCATTAAAACGCATGATTGGTTTTCGTAATATCGCCGTGCATGATTATCAAAGCCTGCAAATGCCGATTACCCTCAATATCATTACCCAACACCTAGATGAATTTCTGCTCTATTCGGCGACAATCATCAGCAAAGACGCAAACAAGAGCGGATTCTGAAAATTTGGATCATGCAAATCGTAAATGAGTTAAGCAAAGAAACTGAAGCAGACGATGTGCTACTGCATCTAATGGACAACTGCGTTAACTATACCCAAACTAAAGGCTTACTGGCCAAAATGCCGGATGACCTTGCCGAAAAGCGCGGCAGTTTAAAAACCACCAAGACGTTTCAACCCGATAGTGAAGCCAGTGCCGCACGGGTTTTAGCCGAGGCTATTCGTAACCAGCGGTTGTAAAAACAGGATACTAGCAATGCCAGAAATATGCCGATTCTATGGGATCATCATTCGTATGTATTTGATAGATAATGAGCATCCACCACAACACATACACATTAAGTATGGTGATTATGAAGCGGTGATGGAATTGACAAATCTAAATATCATTGATGGAACGCTGCCTAAAAAATGCCGACAATTAGTTCGGGAATGGGCAGAAATACACCAAGAGGAATTAATTGAAATGTGGAATACCCAAAACTTTCATAAAATAGCACCATTGGAGTGAGTGATGAAACTTGTCGAGTTTAAGCATCTAAAGGGTTATGTTTTTATTTTAACATTTGAAAACGGTGAAACCAAAGAAACCGATTTAACGAACTTGCTGGCAAAGCATATTGATGAAACTAATTTAAGTACCGCTCAACTAAATAAAGACTGGGGATGTTTAGAGTTTAATGGTGGTGCTGTCGATATAGAACCAAAAACCTTATACCGGTATGCCACAAAAGAAGATAATAATTCACCCATCACACGATCATTATTGGGCGTTTTAGCGGAACCGACTTGTTTGAACGAAACAAGTTATAAGCAACACCTTTAACCGTTTCTTGAACTAAAACAACATGACACTGCGCCGCTTTTATTCCCGTACTGAAAGACTGGATACTGAGTTTTTAGCCAACTCTTTACAGGGGGCTGTTAAATATTTTCGGATTGCCGGTTATTTTCGCAGTTCTATTTTTGAATTAGTCGGTGAAGAACTGGATCTAGCTGACTTTTTAATCGCAGGCGGTCGAGATACGGCGTTAAAGGAACGCTGGAATACCGCAGAGGCACTTTTAAAACAAGACCGTTACGCGCATTTAATGAAGGGAAGGAGTTTTTTTTCTTGAGGTATGGTTATTTCACATTTATTGTGAAACAATTAGCGGGAAACTGTATTCCTAATGTGAAATAAACCATCGTAAGTAAGTTCTGCATCTAATTGGGATGGAGATCATACTGCGTATAAGGAGAGTTATGAGTCAATCCATTGAAAAAACACCGCGTCGTAAGTTATATTGCATCCTTGGAGCGGGTTCGTTGCCCTATTCTCAAAAAGCCTTTGAAAGTCTTTCCGCACATAGCCTGGACGACTTTGATCTGACACTCATTACCGATGCTGCTGCCGATAAAGCCGCGTTGATCGAGGCAATGGAAAAACTACAAGTGCCATCGAGGCACAGTTGGCGGGTATACGCTCAAGCTGAAGCGGATGAGCGTGCGCTAACATTGCTAGCGCCTTATCCCCATCTGGCGGCTTTTCGCTTTGGTCATCCTTGCTGGCGTAAAATTACCGATCCGCTGTTATTTGCGGAGCCTAATGAAGAAATGGTTATCCTCGACCCAGACCTCTATTTTCCGAACTATTTCCGTTTTGAAGAAACGCCTGCCAATGGCCTGTTGCTGATGTACCAACCACCAAGCTGTTTATTACCGCATGAAGTAGTGGTTCAAGCATTCGATAGCGGCATTCGTTTGGCGCATCATACCGATATCGGTGTCGCCCAATCATCTAACAATCTCGATCTCGAATGGCTGGACTGGTTGGTAGGAGAACTGGGTGGCACCAGCCTACCGCGTTCGATGCACGTAGAATCGATTGTTTGGGCTGCACTGGCAATGCGTACCGGTGGCGGCTATCTTAATCCTGAGCATTGGCATTGCTGGCGCAATTCTCAGTGGAATCGTTTGCTGGTACGCCTGGGTGTATCAGGACGCACAGTACTGCGATCTGAACGTTTTGGTACGATGAAATGTTTTCACGGTGGCGGCATTGCCAAGTGGTGGATACCAGATGCGGTTAAAGCGGGTGATTTACCGGAACCGGCTCAGTTGCTGGCATCGCAGCCTCCCCTGCCCTTCGAGGAACTGACTCGCAATATGTACGACAAGACCCGCGTCCTTAAAACATGGGCGCAACGTGTCGGTTACTATAAGCTTGTCAAATCATAATTCATGAAAGTGCGTTATTTCACGCACTTTTTTAAAAACTGTGTTATATACTGCACTTAATTCGGACAGTTAAATTTTAATTATTAATTATTAATTATTAATTCAGGTAAGCGTATAACAATACCTACGTTCAGCTCGATATTTTTAGCGTTCCAACTCATCATGACTAAATTTTTCTGACAACCGCAATAATACAAACACAGCACCTGTGCCTCCAGCTTTGGGGGGAGCCGAACAAAACGCCTGGACATCCTTATGCTGTCGTAACCAAAGATTAAGATCATTTTTTAACACCGGTTGGCTGTCAACTGAGCGATAACCTTTACCATGTACAATATGCACGCAGCGGTAGCCAGAAATAGTACACCTATTTAAAAAATGCAATAACTGTTTCTTGGCGGCGCTACTGGTTAAACCATGTAAATCTATTTCACTATCCAAACCAAAAAAACCTCGACGCAACTTCTTGAGGACATTGTTTTGCACACCAGGCAAGATAAAACTCATACTGTCTTCAAGACCGACTTTTTCAAGTTCGGATACCGATACGTTAATTAAATCTTCATCGATGTTATGATGCTGCTGTTTGGGGTAAGGTTTAGGTTTATTGGCGGTGTTTAATAACACCTTGTTGCTGCTGGTTGAGCGTACTTTACCAACCGTTTGACGAAATAAATTCTGATCTTCTTCTGACAGTGTTTTTTTTACCACGAGAGCTGATTTTATTGGTTATTGTTGCTAATATGATCAATTTTATAATTTATTACGCTTTAAGGCGAATTGATAATGCATATTTTGTTAAGTAATGATGATGGATACTTGGCCGAGGGTCTGACTGCATTAGCGAATGCTTTGGGGGAGTACGCGAAGATTTCTGTGGTAGCACCTGATCGAAATAGAAGCGCAGCAAGTAATTCATTAACATTAGAAATGCCCTTGCGGGCCTATTCTGCACATAATGGTTTTATTAAAGTAGATGGAACGCCAACAGATTGTGTGCATTTAGCGATAACCGGATTATTGGATGATGAGCCTGATATGGTTTTTGCAGGCATTAATCACGGCTCAAACTTAGGTGATGATGTGCTTTATTCAGGAACGGTTGCAGCGGCAACCGAAGGACGTTTCTTAGGTTTACCCGCTATTGCAATTTCGCTAGTCGGCAGTAATCCCCGTTATTTTGATACGGCGGCACAGGTCGCCGTCGTACTATTAAAACAAATCATTAAAAAACCCTTACCCGAAGACACGATTCTTAATGTGAATGTGCCTGATGTGGCTCTCGCTGATTTAAAAGGTTATCAGGCGACTCGATTAGGTCAGCGACATAAATCAGAACCGATCATTAAAAGTGAAGATCCGCGTGGCCGAAGTATCTATTGGGTGGGGCCTCCTGGAGGAGAGCAGGATGCGGGACCAGGAACTGACTTTTATGCCATTAATGCTGGTTATGTATCGGTTACCCCCTTACAAATCGATTTAACTCGTTATGCTAGCCTAGAGGATTTAAAAAAATGGTTGCCAATGGCAAATGAATCTTAATTCAAATGAGATATGACGAAAGGTTTGTACATTCACCAATGACCGCGTAAAATTAATAGACTATTTGGCATTCTCCTATGGTATTTAAAGGTTGATGCTTTTCGGGTGGCTAGGATTGATTATTTTTATCAGCCTTAATCTCCACTATATCAAGACCGAGTTATGAAGACTGCCAACACCAACAAAACTGTTTCTTCAGGCCAAGAGCCACCTAAAATGCCGGGGGTATTACCGCTGCTCGGTCACATGCTGCAATTTGGCAAAAATCCCTTTTCATACATGATGATGCTAAGAAACACGCTGGGAGAAATTGGCGAGTTTCGTATGTTTCACCAAAAAATGGTCTTAATGACAGGGCCTGAGGCGAATGAAGCTTTTTTTCGTGCGCCCGATGCGCAGCTAGATCAAAGTCAAGCCTATAAGATCATGACGCCTATCTTTGGCAAAGGTGTTGTTTTCGACGCACCACCTCATAAAAAAGATCAGCAACTTAAAATGCTGATGCCGGTGTTGCGTGACAAGCCAATGCGCAGTTATGCACAGGTGATTGTTAAAGAAGTTGAGCAAATGATTGCTAACTGGGGCGATACCGGTGAGATTGATTTACTTGAATTTATGAAAGAACTCACGATTTATACCTCCAGTCATTGCTTATTAGGTGATGAATTCAGGTATGAACTGAACGAAGAGTTTGCTCGGATTTATCATGATCTTGAAAAAGGCGTTAATCCTATTGCTTTTGTGTTTCCGTATTTACCGTTACCGGTATTTCGTCGTCGAGATAAAGCTCGGGTTCGGTTACAAGAGTTAGTGACCGGTATTATTGCTAAAAGAGCCCAGAAACCTGAGAAAAGTGATGATGCTTTTCAGTTGTTGATTGACTCTAAGTATGATGATGGCAGTCATTTATCCGCTCATGAAATTACCGGGATGTTAATTGGTACCATATTCGCGGGTCATCACACCACTGCCGGGACTGCTGCTTGGACTTTATTGGAACTGGCGCGTAGACCTGAACAATTAGCCGTCGTATTAAAAGAGTTAGATGGTCACTTTGGTGTGGATGGTGAGGTGACTTTTCAATCATTACGTGAAATCCCTGTACTTGAAAGCGTAGTTAAAGAAGTCTTACGTTTGCATCCTCCGTTGATATTTTTAATTCGTAAAGTGATGAAAGATTTTCACTTTAAAGGCTATACCGTTAAAGCCGGTAAATATGTGTGTGCCTCGCCCAGAGTGTCACATCGTATAGCCGAGGTGTTTCCAAACCCTGAAGAATTTGATATTGATCGTTATTCAGAGGAGCGTCAGGAAGATGCTAAGCCGTTTAGTTGGATTGCTTTTGGCGGCGGTAAACATAAATGCACGGGTAATGCCTTTGCGATGTTGCAATTAAAAGCTATTTTTAGCATTCTATTACGCAGATATACGTTTGAGTTAGTCAATGATAAAGATCAGTATCAGGATGATTTTACTCAAATGGTGGTACAGCCGGTGTCACCTTGTCCGGTGCGCTATATAAAACGCACTGATATTAAGGTCAGTACTGAGATAGCCAATACGACTGATAATAACCAAGACGAGGCTCTGGAGAATGGCTTTCAAATACACATCGATCGAGAATTATGTCAAGGACATGCGACTTGTATGACTGAGGCACCCGAACTTTTTCAGGTGGATGATGACGGTAGCTTAACTGTTTTACAAGAGAATCCCTCGCTGGATTTTCTAACACAAGCCCGTCAAGCAGAGAAATATTGTCCAACTAAAGCGATTACTATCAACGTCAAGAATAAATCTTAGAGACCAAGAATGGCCGCATACCCCAGAGCAGAATTAGAAGAAATGGTAGAGCGTTGGCTACAAGCCAATCGGAATGCCGAAAAAGAAGGTAATTGGCCTAAATATTTGGGCGCCCTGTATACCGATGATGCAGAGTATCGTTGGAACATTGGCCCCAATGAAGAGTTTGTTGCGCGTAGCCGAAAGGAGATAGAGGAATGGGCTTTAGGCGTGCAAATGGAAGGCTTTGAAGAGTGGCGCTATCCTTACCATCGAATCTTGATTGATGAAAAACAGGGTGAAGTGATTGGGCTGTGGAATCAGGTCTCACCAGCTTTACGAGAAGATGGCACCCATTACCAGGTAGAGGGTATCGGGGGTTCATGGTTTCGGTATGGCGGCAATTATAAGTGGGAATGGCAGAGAGACTTTTTTGACTTAGGTAATGTAAAAGCCTTATTCTTCGAATTAGCGGCTGATGGGAAGCTTGATCCCGCAGTCAAAAGAAAAATTGGTAAGCTGGCTAAAGGTCAATTGCTTCCAGGTCATGAACGTTTACGTGAACAACCAGGTTTGGCGAAAAAGCTGAAAGGTTTTATCGCTATGGTTCGTATTGCTTTATTCGGTAATTAACATCCATTAAAAGGCACCTCATAAATAACCATGCTGAATGTGAAACCGGGTTGGAAAAACTGGCAACTACTTACCGAAAAGGGGCGACATATTTGGGCGTTTAAGCCCAGTTCAAACAATATTAATCATCATCTACAGAATGCAGAGGCCATTTCAGACCAGGAAATAGCTCAGTTTCAAGAAGACTTCTTATTTGATAAATCGAATAACCCTAATTCGGGTGATAAGGTGTTTAGGGCTTCAGCTATTGCAGCAAACTTTGATGAGTTTACTGGACGGCTCCCAAGGTTACCTTTCAAAGCCCAGAAAATTGCCGATAGCTTGATAAAAGGTATTAACTACTACGCTCGTTTACAAAGTGATGATGGACATTGGCCGGGGGATTACGGTGGACCTTTATTTCTTTTGCCCGGCTTATTGGTTGCATCTTATATTTCTGGCACACCCTTTCCTAAAGCGCATCAGGAAATGATGAAGTTGTACCTCTTTAATCATCAAAATAAAGATGCGGGTTGGGGTATGCACATTGAAGGCGAGTCAACCATGTTTGGCACAGTGATGCAGTATGTTTCTCTCCGTATTTTAGGCGTGGATAAAAATCATGAAGCTTTGTTAAAAGCCCGAGACTGGATACAGAATAATGGCGGAGTGACAGGCATACCGTCTTGGGGTAAATTTTATCTGTCGACCTTAAATCTATATGACTGGCAGGGGTTTAATAGTTTATTCCCTGAAATGTGGTTATTTCCAAAGTGGCTACCGTTTCATCCATCACGGTATTGGTGTCACAGTCGCATGGTGTATTTACCGATGGCGTATTGTTATGCCCAACGTATCAAAGTGCCCGAAAATGAATTTATCTTATCGTTAAGAGATGAATTGTATGGTGATACCTTCGCGACGATTGATTGGCCAAAACAGCGTAATGCGCTGTGTCCTAATGATAATTATACTAAGCTATCTCCAGTTTTAAAGTGGATGAACCTTTTCACGAACAGCTATGAAAAAGTCAGTTGTTCCTGGTTAAGAAAAAAAGCGCTGGCTTATATTCTGCGTTATTTAAATGCAGAAGATGCACAAACGGATTACATTGATATTGGGCCTGTTAATAAAGCGATTAATTCGATTTGTATCTGGCATGCTTATGGTAGCGAGTCTGAACCCTTTAAAAAACATGTGGCTCGGTGGTATGATTACCTGTGGGTTGCTGAAGACGGTATGAAAATGAACGGCTATAATGGCTCTCAGCTTTGGGATACTGCGTTTGCTACACGTGCGATACTGGAAAGTGATCTTGGAAAACTATTTCCTGAAACTATCCAAAAAAGTTATCGGTTTATTGATTTATCGCAAATTAAAGCTGAACATTCAACTCATGCTGAGTTTTTTCGTCATCCCATGATCGGTTGTTGGCCATTTTCAACTGCTGAGAACGGTTGGCCTGTTGCAGATTGCACCGCAGAAGGCTTAAGCGCTACCTTAGCCACTCATGCCTCTGGTCTGGTTAACCCGGTTATTGATGAGCAACGTATTGAGCAAGCGGTTGACAGTATTCTGTCTTATCAGAATAAAGACGGTGGCTGGGCAACTTACGAATTAACCCGTGCCCCTAAGTGGTTAGAAAAACTCAATCCATCTGAAGTATTTGCCGATATAATGATTGATTATTCTTGGACTGAATGTACAGCAGCCTGTGTTATTGCTTTATTGGAGATTCAAGAAGCGTATCCTGACTATAAAACAAATCTGATACACCAAGCGATTAAGGCAGGATTACAGTTTATTTTAAAGCAACAAAAAGCCGATGGATCATGGTATGGTGCTTGGGCAGTTTGTTTTACTTATGCAACGTGGTTTGCAGTGGAAGCTATCAGTAAAGCTAAGGGAAAAGGTTATTTTAATGAGTCTATCTTAATTGATAGCACAAATAAAGCATGTGTTTTTTTAATTGGTAAGCAGAAAGCAGACGGAGGATGGGGAGAAACCTTTGAATCTTGCTCTAAGCTGGTTTATAGTGAAGCAGAAACATCTCAAGTGGTTAACACAGCATGGGCAGTGCTGACATTAATGGTTGCTGATTTTAAAAATAATAACGTTATCGACGCAGGCGTTAATTTGTTACTGAGTAGACAAACAGATACGGGAGATTGGTTGCAAGAAAAAATTTCGGGCGTTTTTAATTATAACTGTATGATAACTTATGCTAATTATAGGAACATATTTCCTATCTGGGCGTTAAATAGATACTATAACCAGATCATCCAGGAATGAGAAGAGAACTAACGCAACTTAAAGTATTTGTACCAAATAATTCAATATGAAATCAGAATTTGACATTTGTATTATCGGCGCAGGCATGGCAGGGGCAACCATTGCGGCGTACTTAGCGCCCAAAGGTATTAAGATTGCTCTAATTGATCACTGCTTTAAAGAAAAGAAACGTATTGTGGGTGAGTTATTGCAACCTGGAGCCGTTTTGTCGCTGGAAAAAATGAGCCTAGGGCATTTATTGGACGGTTTTGATGCCCAAGTAGTTGATGGCTATTCATTATTGCAAGGTAATGAAAAAATAACCATTCCTTATCCCGTTGGTTACAAAGGAATGGGGTTACATAATGGACGCTTTTTGCAGAGAATAAGAGCCTCTGCATTGCAAAATGACTCTGTCACGCAAGTACACGGCAAGGCTTTACGTTTATTGGAAAATGACCGTCAAGAAATTATCGGCGTTAGTTATAGAGAGTCCATCACCTCAGAAATAAAAGAAATCTATGCGCCGCTAACGATTACCAGTGATGGTTTTTTCTCGAATTTTAGAGAGAGTCTCAGTAATAATGAAAAATCAGTTACCTCTTACTTCATTGGTTTGATTTTAAAAGACTGTGATATGCCTTTTCCAAAGCACGGGCACGTATTTTTATCAGGTCCAACACCTTTTATTTGTTATCCTATTTCTGACAATGAAGTCAGGTTATTAATTGACTTTCCAGGCGATCAACTCCCCAGAAAACAATTACTACAAAACCATCTGGATACCAATGTAACGCCCTATATTCCAGATTGTATGGTTAAAAGTTATCAGCAAGCCATACAGGAAGGTGGCTTTAAAGTCATGCCGAATCATTATATGGCCGCCAAACCTATCATAAGAAAAGGTGCGGTTATGCTAGGTGATGCACTTAATATGCGGCATCCATTAACAGGAGGCGGTTTGACGGCGGTGTTCTCGGATATTCAAATATTAAGTGAACATTTGTTAGCGATGCCTGATTTTAGTAATACTGATTTGATTCATGAAAAAATAGAAGCTTATTATCGGGACAGGCAGCATGCCAATGCCAACCTTAATATTCTTGCCAATGCCTTGTACGGTGTAATGTCTAATGACTTGCTTAAAACCGCCGTGTTTAAATATCTTCAGCGAGGCGGCTCTAATGCGCAGGAATCCATTTCAATTCTGGCGGGTTTAAACAGAAATCATTATTCACTGATCAAACAGTTTGCTTGTTTAGCGGTGTTTGGTGCTTTTGATTTAGTGCGTCAAAGTCTGGTGAATCTACCCAATGCATTAAAAATATTGTTAGATGCATTAATTATTATCAAACCTTTGGCTCGGAATGAGCTTTCATTAGGTGCAGTGGTCAGTGGTTATTTTAAGCATAAAGACTAACGGTATAGTCTGAAGCATTGATTCTACATTTAGTATGTATCACTCGATGTTCAAGTTTTTATATTGACCTTTAAAAACAGTAAGTTAAGAATCATAAAATTCATGTTTTTGAGGTTATTTTATGTTGTTTCAAATAAAATAAAACATAACACATTGATTTATAATAAACTTAAATTACTCCTGTTTAATTTAAAATCAACAAGTTATAAAAACTTGAACATCGAGT
>CAIMEB010000071.1 GCA_903839855.1 uncultured Methylococcaceae bacterium | reverse complement strand
ATTTTTATGCATCTCTTCTAAGGTGAGAATTTCTTGCGAGGTGAGCTGTTTTATATAGAGCATTTATAATTTAAAAATGACTCTATCATACGCTAAACATGCCAGGCCTTAGTTAAATTAATTATTCATAAGTACTTACTGCCGTTGTGGAGTAGCCCATTAAACGGGGCACAATTAACCCTCAACCGTGCTCCGTCCTATCCTATAAGTAGGTAGCTTGGTTAACTACCTATCAAAACGGTTTGCACATTACTCCACTCACCGTGGGCGACACTTTTATCCCACCAGCGTAAGCGATAATCTCGTGTTTCTTGGACATTACCCACTGCAAGTGAACGCTCATCATAGTAAGGTTTGATGGTATCAACAGCAAGAAAAGCCCATTCACCGCCATTAGTGCGACTCTCTATCCAAACCCCATCATGACCGTACTTATTAAAATTGATCGTGACCCGTTGTCCAGAACTCCCTAATTCGACTAACAGATCAGGAATGGGGACTAAATCATGACCTATCGCATCGGTGTATTTAAGACTCACTTTAATACGGTTAATCTGACTCATTAAACGAATTTTAATGCCTGGCGTTGGTGCTGCTGGCGCATAAGGAAATACTTTTCGTTGCTTTAGATGGTGGCAGATATACCAGTGAAATAACACCTTGATCAATCGATGAATCAGTACTCTAAAGGCATTAACTGCAGCGCAATAACTTATCCCGGAGCGCAATCGCTTCAGCTATTGCCTGTAAAACAGCCATAGCCTCTAAAAAAGCTAAAGCTGTTTTACGCCATAAACCTCGAAAACTGACCAAAGCCTGTTATCGCACAAAACCGTTTAGCCCGTGTAATAGCCACATAAAGCAAAGAGCGTTCTTTTTGCTCATGCTCCCTAATAACCGTTACATCATCAGACTCTAAATAATTTAACGGCACCACACCCTCATTTACTCCGGCAACATACATATAATCAAACTCTAAACCTTTCACACGATGCATGGTTGCGATTCTTACCCCCGGGTGCTTAGCATTATCCACGGTATTTTGTTCAATCTGATAATAAGGAATATGAGCGTCAGTCAAAGCCGCTTTATAGCGCTCCATATCTTTTAATCTTCTGACAGTAATACAGGCATTAAGCCACGATGGCTCAGGGCGTTCTTGCAAAGAAGCCACAATAAAATCGGTTTCAGCTTTCGCATTATCAAAACAGTGAATAACCGGTTCTGCACCCGTCATCAGCGAGCGATATCCCGATTGCTCATCCTTGCCATCATCCAAATCATCAAAAGCAATGCCCTTTAATAAAGACACGGCAGACTGTCTAATCTGTTCAGTGGTGCGATAATTGATACGTAGCTTATGACTACGACCGGTAATTTTAATCCCACATTGACCCAACACCACTTTACTGCCATAAATACGCTGATGCGCATCACCTACAATAAACAAATCGTTTTTATCTTCAGCCACTAAACGACGCAGTAACCGAAACGCATTCATCCCAAAATCTTGAGCCTCATCCACCAAGATATGCGTATAAGGTGCTTGGAGCTGATCGGTTTCTATTAAGGTTAAGGCATCCCTATACACATCCTCGGCCTCTTTTAACCCCGCATCATTTAAAGCAACCCGATAATTTTCAAAGACATCCCAAACGGCTTTACGCATACCCCCGACTTAACTGTACACCAGCTGACCCTTCCAATTCTATAAAAATTAATTGCACTTCGGAGTTGAATCCGCGAACGCAGCGCATGTGACCAAATACAAGTGTCTACTAATACATTCAAGAAAGACGCCCCTGTTTATAATCATAATCTGAATCAGGGTCAAACTGACCAAATAGATCAACAATTTCTAGTTGTTTACGGCGAGAAATAAACTCCCTTAACGCAGTAACAACGGTATCTTCTTTGGTTTTAAAATGTCCCACATTTAAAGCTTCATTGATTAAATCATCATCAATGGCAAGATTTGTCGTCATGGCAGTAATCCTCTTTTATAAAAGCCAAAGTTTAGTTCACACGTTGGATGCACGCAATATTTTACAATGCGTTAGCATTAAGATAGTTTAACAAAATCATTACTATACTTCACGCGGGCATAGATGCGGATTTTGTAAAAAGCTGAAACTTTGGATTCAAAAGCGTTTTCACCTGATCCTTATAAGTCGATTTCACCTTGTTGAGACAATCGTCAATAGCTTCCTTAAATTCAGAAAATGT
>CAIMEB010000070.1 GCA_903839855.1 uncultured Methylococcaceae bacterium | reverse complement strand
ATTTTTATGCATCTCTTCTAAGGTGAGAATTTCTTGCGAGGTGAGCTGTTTTATATAGAGCATTTATAATTTAAAAATGACTCTATCATACGCTAAACATGCCAGGCCTTAGTTAAATTAATTATTCATAAGTACTTACTGTCCTTTTTAACCACGCTCACTGCTATTACGTTATTGACCCTGTCTGGCTGGTTTATTAGTTCATCAGCCATTGCGGGATTGCTGGTAATCGATGGCAATGCTTTAACATTTAATTTTATGCTACCTGCGGCACAAATACGGGCTTTGGCTATTACACGCACTTTGGGACGCTATGGAGAGCGCATAGCCACTCATGAAGCTACTTTTCGGGTACTGGCAAGTATGCGTAGCTGGTTTTTTCAACAACTGATTCCTTTAGTGCCAGGTCGTTTATCACTGATGCGCAGTGGTGACTTACTCTCGCGGATTACCGCTGATATTGATGCTTTAGACGCGCTCTATCTGCGCTTACTTGTACCCGCAATAGTCGCGCTATTGGGTATCATCGCTGTAACAGTCTTTTTATCATTCTATGCCCCGGTCATTAGCTTAACGACAGGGCTGATTTTAATAGTTGCTTCGGTTTGGGTGCCTTGGCTTTTTAATCGTTTAGGGCAAGAGGGTGCAGAGCAACTTATTGTTTTGGCGACCAACTTTAGAATTAGTAACCTGGATATGTTGCAAGGGCTTTCAGAGTTAATCACTAACCAGGCTTATGGTCGCTTTAGTACTTATCTCAGTCAGTTTTCTGATGTAATGATTAATACCCAACGACTGAATAACCGTTTATCAGCCATCTCATCAACGATTACTTTCTTACTCGCTCAAGTGAGTGTATTGATCACCCTAATTCTCTCGACATTTTTATATACAGAGCAGGTGTTATCAGGGGCTGAAGTTGCATTGGTTATATTTTGTGTCATGGCTGCGTTTGAGTTAGTCACACCGTTACCATTGGCTATGCAAATGCTGGGTAAGACTCAAAAAGCGGCTCAACGGATAAGACAAGTCGCTGATATGCCACCGACAACGCTTAATCCTCTTGAGCCTTTTTCTTTACCTAATCAGTATGATATAGCGTTAGAAAATGTCAGTTTTCGTTACTCAGAACAACAGGATTGGGTTTTAAAGAATATCAATTTGAGTATTCCCCACGGCAGTAAGATAGCGATCGTAGGTATCAGTGGCTCGGGAAAATCGACGCTACTGCAGTTATTAATGCGTTATTATGATCCAGAGATGGGACAGGTATTATTAAATGGACAGTCTTTAAAACACTGGCACACTGATCAATTGATGTCCTGTTTTGGGGTACTATCTCAGCGCAGTCAATTATTTGCTGCCAGTATTAGAGAAAACCTATTAATTGCCAAACCGAATGCCTCAGAAAATGAGTTATCCGCTGCAATCAAAGCAGCAGGGCTGGAAAAGTTTTTGAGTTATTTACCTGACGGTATAGAAACCTGGGTTGGAGAAAGTGGTGTAAAAGTATCGGGGGGAGAAGCACGACGCATCGCCTTGGCACGGTTATATCTTAAAAATGCCCCACTGCTAATTATGGATGAACCGACTGAAGGCTTAGACAGTGATACTGAGCGAGACGTTTTTAACGCATTAAGTGTTTTTGCGCATAATAAAACCGTTATTATGGTAACGCATCGTGAAGCTGGTTTAGGCTTAGTTGATGTTGTTTATCGGATGGAGAGCAGTGTTTTAAAAGAGTTCAAGTGAATAAATTCATCTTGAGATTAGCCCGCTGAT
This sequence comes from uncultured Methylococcaceae bacterium, assembly GCA_903839855.1. GTDB lineage: Bacteria > Pseudomonadota > Gammaproteobacteria > Methylococcales > Methylomonadaceae > Methylobacter_C. Next base: position 10,447 of record CAIMEB010000070.1, on the reverse strand, counting down.
TTTTTACGGCGCTTTATCTATTATGGCAAGACCAGTAATCAAAACAATAGTCCCCATTATCAAAAAACAGGGACCAAAAAACCATGAGATGATCGGTAAACTAAAAAAGAAGGTACGTGTACCCAATGAATAATAGTTGCCGGCCTTATTTAAATAAGTACACGTTCGCTGATATAAATCCTTATCGATAGCCGTCTCCAAGGGGAGATTAATCATATAACCGACATGATTAAAAAAGCGTATTGCCATCGCGAAATGGTAAAAAGCAAAACCAAAACTCAACAGTAATACCCCCAGTTTTATTTGCCATAATTCACTTGAGACCTTACAGCTCAATAGTAAAGGCGTCCAATCATGAGGCCATGTACCAATCTTTTCGCTCAAATTTAACACTCCGATGACTAACAACATGGCCGTTGTAGCCATAAAACTGGCGGCCATAACAGAGTTTCGCAACGTTTGAATGGCCAGCACATCCATCTTGTTGCTACTCATTATCATCATGACCCAACGCTCCCTAATAGTCGCATTGACTGCCCGTACGCTAGAATCGGGTACTCGACGAGTTCGCCGTCTTAGATAGACATAATAAATCAGCAGTGCTAGATAACTGATAATAACGGCGATAAAGTCGCAACTCATTTGGGTTTTCCCTTGTTAAAATGCCTCTTATTTCTGAAAGACAGGGTTTATGCTTTTTGCCAAGCTTCAAAACCGCCTGCCATGGACAAGACATTATTATATCCTAACTGCTGCATGGTGTGAGCCGCCATGGCAGAACGGCCTCCCGTGTGACAATAAACTAACACCGCTTTTGATTTGTCGGCTAGTTCAGGCATATTACCCGTTTTAAACTCCAAAACACCTCGAGGCAGCAGCAGTGCATTATCAATGTGACCGGCGGCATATTCGCTCTCTTCGCGGATATCAATCAATATAATATTGCCCTCTGTCAGCAATTGTTTAGCGGTCGTTACATTAACTTCGACAATGTGTTGCTTGGCTTGAGCGACCATATCTTGAGGCGTGATTTCATTACGAATGGGACGTGTAGACTCTCTCACCACAACCGCATCCTGACGCTCATTTTCATCCAAGCCGCAATAACGATTAGCGGGGACGGCTTTATCAATTAAGCGGGGTTTAGGAAGATTCAAATTGTTCATGATCTCTATAAACTGCTCGCGGGTTTTTCCGGCTAAACGTGGATTGGTTGTGCGCTCTTGTATGATACTGCTTACCCACCGCCCCTGGTAATCATGTCCCGGATACACCAGGGTTTCATCTTTCAAGGTAAACAAGCGTTGGGTAATGCAATCATAAAGTGCACTGGGATTACCCCCCTGAAAATCAGTACGCCCACAACCACCGATCAATAAAGCATCGCCCGTGAAAACACGCTCACGCCACAGAAATGAAACACTGCCCTGGGTATGTCCCGGTGTCGCAAGCACTTTAATATCCTCAATACCTAATTTAAAAATATCTCCATCCTGAATTTGAACATCCGCAGTCGCAGCGCCGCATAGTTCACTGACCGCTGTTTGTGCGCCCAAGCGTTGACGCAACAAACCACTTGCGGTGATGTGGTCGGCATGAACGTGGGTTTCCAGTGAATATTTAAGCTGTAAGCCATATTCTTCAAGTAAAGCAATATAGTTATCAATATGCGTATTGACTGGATCAATGAATAGCGCTTCTTTGCTGACAGAATCAGCAATTAAATAAGTGTACGTCCAGGTCTCCGTATCGAATAATTGTTTGAATATCATGTTATTTCTCCAAAAGAATGGCATTTTGAAACAAAGGAAACCTGACTGAAACAACTATCATTAAGCGCTTACCTGCGAAAAAAGAGTTAGTGTAACGTCTGTTGAAGGATCAGTAATGAGTACTCGAAAAAACACTTACTTATCAGCCTTTGCTTGCTGTTTTTGATTATAGGCTGCTAGCTGTTCAGGGGTTGCTTCTTTTTGAAACTTATCTTTCCATTCACTATAAGGCATACCGTATATCAATTCTCTTGCCTGTTCATAATCAATTGCTTCGCCTTGCTCTTCAGCTGCAGCAGCGTACCATTTAGCCAGACAGTTTCTACAAAAATCAGCTAATACCATTAATTCGATATTTTGCACTTCTGTGTGCTGTTGTAAGTGCTTAACAAAACGTCTAAATGCTGCTGCTTCTAATTCAGTTTGTAAATTTTTGTCCATCGAAAACGCTCCAAATAACATGCATTCTAGCAGAAACCTGATGACAGGCATGTACATTCGTAATGAAAAATTTTACAATGCCAAGCATTTAAGATCCTAGGCAATAAATAAACATAAATTATCCTTAAGTAGTGAGCAGCTTGATCCCTAAGGAACTTGAGGTGCTTATAACTGTTCCCACCTCATCTTTGTAATAATATGAAACAACTGTTTGAATTTATACCGATTATTTTATTTTTTGTAGCCTATAAGCTTTACGATATTTATATTGCGACGGCTGTAGTGATTGTAGCAACCGTTATACAGGTTGCTTATGCCTTTATCAGGTACCGTAAAGTTGAAACCATGCAACTAATTACGCTGGGATTGGTCATCGTGTTTGGTGGCGCGACCATTTATTTACATGATGAACAATATCTAAAATGGAAGTTTTCCATTATTGAATGGCTGTTCGGGATTGCTTTCTTAAGTAGCCACTTTATTGGAAAAAAAACATTTATTGAAAGAATGATGTCCAGCAATTTAACACTTCCGGCCTTGATCTGGAAACGCTTAAATTTTAGCTGGGCTAGCTTCTTTATCAGTGTTGGATTTATTAATGTCTATGTTATGTACAATTACAACACGGATGATTGGGTTACTTTTAAAACCTTTATAGCACCCGGATTAATGGTTGTTTTTATGGTAGTACAAATGCTGTTTTTATATAAATATATTCCAGACGGTGAGGAATGATCTGTGTTGTACGCAATTATTAGCGAGGATATAACAGGCAGCTTGCAAAAACGACTTTCTGTTCGACCTGAGCACATTAAAAGACTACAGACTTTGCAAGATGAAGGACGTCTGGTTTTAGCCGGGCCTCATCCAGCATTTGATACTGAAAACCCAGGCGATGCAGGATTTACCGGCAGTCTGATAGTAGCCGAATTTGAAAGTCTTCAAGCGGCTCAAACATGGGCTAATGGTGACCCCTATATCGATGTCGGTGTTTATGATAAAGTAATCGTTAAACCATTTAAAAAGGTATTTCCGCAATGACATCTCAACAAATTAAACAACAATTGAATGACGCTTTAAAGCCTGATTTACTGGAAATCCTTGATAACAGTGCCGCGCATGCCGGTCATGCCGGAGTAAGTAGTGGCGGCGGTCATTATCATGTCACTATTATTTCGGCCGTTTTTGAAGGAAAATCATTGGTTCAACGTCACCAACTCATCTACCAGGCGTTGGGCGACTTAATGAAACAACAAATTCATGCCTTAGGCATTAATGCTCTATCACCCTCTGAAGAAACTAAAGGAAGTTTATAAATGAAAAAAAAGATTATCCCCTTGCTAGTCGCTGGTACTGCATTGTTAGCAGGCTGTGATCAAAAAGCAGGTACTGAAAGTGCGACTTCTTCGGCGCCTACCGTTTCCAAAGCCGATGCCATTGCTGTCGTCAATGGTCAATACATTTCAAAAGCAACATTAGTAGAACTGGAAAAAGAAATCGCTGAGCGTGGGCACGGTCAAACATTCCCTAAAGAAAAATTAATTGAAGAACTTATTCAGCGAGAAATATTAGTTCAAGACGCTATTCAGAAACAATTGGATAAATCTGAGTCTATAGTTACTCAACTTGAGAGCGCAAAAAAGACCTTGTTAACTCAAGCTGATGTACAAGAGTATATCAAAGCAAATCCAGTTACTGATGCTGAAATTAAAGCCGAATACGATAGCAAAATCTCAGCACTCAATGGTACTGAATATAAAGCGCGTCACATTCTGGTTAAAACAGAAGCTGAAGCTAAAAAGTTGATTGCTGAATTGGATAAAGGCGGCGACTTTGCTAAATTAGCAAACAAAAATTCAGTAGATGCTAAAGAATCACAAAATGGTGGTGATTTAGGCTGGTTCACTGCTGGACAAATGGTTGCTCCTTTCTCAGAAGCTGTCGCTAAACTTGAAAAGGGTAAATACACTAAAACGCCAGTACAAACCCAATTCGGCTGGCACATCATTTTAAGAGAAGATTCTCGCGCTCAAACCCCGCCTTCACTTGATTCAGTAAAAGATCAACTGACACCTTACTTGCAACGTAAAAAAGTTCAAACAATGGTGGAAGCACTACGTAAAAACGCAAAAGTAGAAATATTGGTTAAAGACGAACCCGCCAAGGTACTCGATGCTGCTGCAAATAAAGCTCCAGAAGGACAGCCTGTCGCTGAAGAAGTCATCGTTGAAAAAGTTAAAGATAAAAATGGAAAAACAGTAGCTGAAGAAGTTGTTGTTGAAGAAGTCGTTAAAGATAAAGATAGAAATATAGAAACAGTTCCAGCAACTAATAAACCTGCTGAACCCCCTAAGGTAGAGACCCCAGCCGCTAAATAGTATGACTCTTTAGTGTGATGTAAAAGGGCGGTTTATCCGCCCTTTTTTATGATTGTATCCTGAGTAATCCGGGTTTGTTCCGGGTTTGTCGTTACAATCTTTTCGAGCGTTTCTTTTTGATGTTATGATGATGCTACGGTGTCTTTGGCATTTATAGATTAGGCATCTGGATTGGAAAATAGAAAGTGTCAATTGACTCATTATAGTCTCAAAAATTGCAATAAAAGCCAACACACAACCGCTAAAAAGGATAAAACCATGAAGATTAAAGCATTAGTACTCGCCATCAGCATGGTGTTATGTACCACAGCAGTCTGGGCTGATAATAGAGTGACCACTGATACATCAGGTAATAACAATACGATTACCACCGCTCAGCAGGGTGGAGATGGCAATACCACTTCTGTCACCCAAGCGAGTGATAATAACCAAAGCACAACCAGCCAAACGGGTAATAATAATATGGCTTCTGTAACCCAACATAATTACTATGATTATTGGTCATCATGGTATGGTAATGACGGTTCAGGATTAACCGCTATCAGTCAAGTAGGCGATAATAATTCCGCAACGATCTATCAAGGCAATGGTACGTATCAGGTTGCTTATGGTTATTTGGGGAATCAATCCACAGCAACCATTAATCAGCTGTCTAGCAGCAATTCTGTTGCCAATATTATTCAATTTTATCAGCTTGGTACAAATTTGGCTGCAATTAACCAAACGGGCATTGCTAATACTGCTAATGTTACTCAAGGTTATGGTTCTGATGACAGCGCCAGCATTTCCCAAGAAGGTATCAGTAATACCGCTACCATTACTCAAGATACGGATTCTAAGAATAATGGTAATATAGCTTCTATTAATCAATACGGTAATAGCGATAGTGCAAGTATTAGCCAGACCTATGGAGCATATCACAGCGCAAGTGTTACCCAAAGCGGGTGGTCTGACACTACTGCTATTGTTCAAGGCGGTGGTTACCAAGCTGTTACCCTTGACCAAAAAAATGACAACAGTACGGCTACTATTAATCAAAACGGAGGTTATAATAGCGTAAGTGTTAACCAAGGCGGAATGTCTGACACTACTACTATTGCTCAAGGTGGTGGTTACCAAGGTATAACCCTTGACCAGGCAAATGATAACAGTACGGCTACTATTACTCAAAACGGTAGTTACAATAGCGTAAGAGTTACCCAAAACGGAATGTCTGATACGGCTACTATTACTCAAAAAGGTGGTTTCAGTGGTATCACACTTGACCAGGAAAATAACAATAGTACTGCTACTATTACTCAAAACGGTGGTTACAATAACGCAGCAGTTACCCAAAGCGGAATGTCTGACACTGCTACTATTGTTCAAGGGGGTGGTAACTACGATATTGTCACCGTCCTTAATCAGACCGGCGACAACAATAGTGCCACTATAAATCAAAATATCTACGGCTCATCTGCCTTCAATTATAGTACTAATGTAACCCAGTCAGGTTCTGGCAATACTGCAACGGTAAGCCAACAATAATCAGACAGTAGCCTCGATGAAGTAAAACCTAAACGAGGAATATAAATTTGATAAGTCAGATCGGTAATATTAAAGAAGCTTACCCAACCAAGTCTGCAATTGTGCGATTACCCAGTCACTGTCATCCAGGGTTAGATCATGTCCAGCCCATGGATGACGACGTAGTTCTAGTTGATAGTGTTGCTGTATTGCTTCCGAACAGGCCGGTGAAACTAAGCGATCCTGGCTACCATTGAGTAATAAAACCGGCTGATGTGGTTTAATGCCACTGGGTTTATAACGAGCCGCAGCGATAATTTGTCGAACACTGTTGATAAGACTGATAGGGCGTTCTTGTTGAATCTTCTGCCATTCGAATGGCAATCTGTCGTCCTGATATTGGCGGTTGCTGGTTAACCGCATAATATGTGCTTCTCGTTGATAAATGTCGCGCGTCATTACTATCACTATAAAGTCCCGATATATTTGCCAACGTAGGCGTTGATAAAAAGGACTCAAATTAGAAAAACTCGTATTTATTAAAGTCGCTGTACAGATATCCTCAGGGTAACTGCGTAACCATTCCCAAGCCACCATGCCCCCTAAGGATAGGGCTAATAGCGTAACCGGTTGCTTAAGTAAGTCTAGAGCAAATGCCTGATGACGAACTTGCTCTACAATCGCAGGAATATTGCTAGGACTGACGTCAAGATAAAAACGCCCCGTGCTGGGCAAGTCTAAAAGATTAATAGTTGCGTCTGGAAAGGCCGCTTGTAACTGGGGTACAAAAGCTCCCCAATGCCCGGATTCTCGCGCCAAGCCCCGTAACAAGATCCAGTTTTTTCCAACGGAATTATTCATACCAAAGCGTATTTGCTTTTTGAGTAAAGTTTAACCTTTGTTCCGCTGTAAGCTGAGTCCATTTTTGTGGAGATAATAGACTCCTGTGTAGAAAGTCAAACAGAGAAAAGTGACGTCGATAAATGCGCTGCTGACGGTGCGGCAGTAAGGGGTGAAACAAACCGTGCCGGGAAAACAGATGTGTTGGACTTTTACGCAACCAAAGCCAAGAACCCATTTCTAACGTGAGTGGTAAAAACAAGCTCTGATTAGCAAAGCGTTGCACAAAATCATCCAATAGATAATCCCACAGATCACCACTAATAACATATTCCTGACAGGTCGGCTCTATTTTATAAATGTGGTGTTGGTAACAACGATCAAACAGCTCTTTTAAAGCCATGGTTTCGGCAATAAAATTAAAGGGAGTTTTACGGTAGGCATAAGGAAACCATAAACGATCGCGTATGCCAAAACCCGAATGTAAGTCAAGCACAATCGACAACGGTGAATTAAATAGATGTTTCTCGACTACTCGGCACAGTGCTTGCGCTTCTTTTTCCATCGTGTGTTGATCACCACGATACCAGGGCAAAAGCGGACTAAGGCGATGACCACTATATATTCTAGTGTCTCCAACGCCTTCAATAGGTGAGTTACGCATCAGATCAACACCATTACCATTACAACGGGTACCAATATAAACGCCAACGGGATTAACTAATGGTACAAAAATCAGCCGGGAATGCTCTAACCGAGTCAGAAACTCTTCATCCCAATCAAGCAGTTGAGTAATGGTTTGCATATAGGACAAGATAACTTCAGAACCAATCTTCTCCAAGCCATGTATGCCCCCAAAAAAGGCTAACACTGGTACGTCAGGGCGAGAAGAACCTATCGAAACGCAATGGATAGGAAACGTTTTGTTTTTATAGCTTATCTGTTCTATGACCTCAGTATGAGCCTTGTCACCCAATTGCTCTATAATACGTTCTAGCTGTTCAAGTTCAGCGAATTTAATGTCATTCATAGGACAATTTACGTTTCCATACGGTTATCAATCATCACAATCAAAAAACCTAATCCTTTGTGAAATAAATATCACCATAATAAGCCGTTACCTTCCCTTTTGAGTCATCACTATCTGACATAATGGCCACTGCATCGATATAGCGAATATCTTCACCGAATTGTTGTTTTAAATCTTCCCGAACATTACGCTTTTCTGAATACCATGTGCCGATTTCATCCGTTGATGACCTCAGTGAAATCATTGTCATTTTTCCATTAGCGGCCTCAAAAGCATAAGCGCTCGGCCAAACTTTACCCACAGGCGAAGTAGTTGACCACACATAGTTGATGGCTTTGGTCTGCCAAAAAGCGGCACCGCCACTAACGACCACATAAATTCTAGCGGCATAATCATCACCTGATTGCTCCTGTTCATTCAGATGTGGCGATAAGCGATTGCTGATATGCCAACGCCAATGTATAAAAGGCGTTTTGTGCAAATCAATACGTTGTTCTCTAAACAGTCCTGATGCACTGCTTGTGCTTTCTGCTTTTAAAACTTTAACACCCGCTAAATCAACTAACTCATAGTGAGTTTGACCTTTAAACTCTCTAGCTTCCCATTCCTCTAATGATCCCAATGAGAAAGGACCAATTAATAATTTATCTATGATGTCTTCTGCTTTTACGTTAGCGCTTAATATCATTAAAAGCAACAATAAAAATAAACTCTGACGATATGAATCCATTAAAGATTTTCCTTAATTAAACCAGTATGTTGCGAACAGTGTCCCATTAAGAAACTTACTCATTAGTTACACATAAACCTCGAGTACGTGTTTCATGACATCAACATAGCTTATTGACTCATAATAATGTAACAATTGATTATTCGTGATTCTACTAAAAAAATGTGACAAATTGATGATTATTAGAAAAAGACCCAATGATAGACAAGCCTTTTTACTTGATAATTAAAGATTTAAACATCTAAAACACATAATATTTAGGGACAACAGTAATGCCTAAATCAGAAATAGTGAAGCGTGCTAAATCATCTGCTGCATTAATACCAATGGATTCGCCCGGAGGAATTTGAACATGTTTATCAACGATACATCGTTTTAAATGCGCGTTAGAGCCAATGTGTACGCCATCAAACAAAATTGAATCCTCAACCACTGCGTTTTCATCCACATACACTTTAGAGAATAATATTGAGTGCATAACCATTCCACCAGAAACGACTGTGCCACTACCTAGCATTGAATCAATCAGTTGTCCACTGTTCCCCTGCTTTCCAGTGACTATCCGGGCGGGTGGGTTTTGTCCATTGTAGTTGCGGATAGGCCAATCTCGCTGATATAAATTTAACGGAGGTACTGGTTCTAGCAAATCCATGTTAGCTACGTAATAAGAATCTATAGTGCCGACATCTCGCCAGTATCGATCTGCAGTAACTCGCCCAGCTTCTCCGCCAAATTGGTAAGCACAGACACTGTGCGCGTCAATGAGCCTAGGTATAATATCCTTACCAAAATCATGATTTGAAGCGGTCTGGAGATAGTCAGCACGTAACACCTGGCGAAGTAAATCCATATTAAAAATATAGATACCCATAGAGGCTAATGCATGACCAGGGTCATCTGGTAAATGCTTGGGGATTAATGGCTTTTCATTAAATTCGAAAATTCGCTGTTGCTCATCCACTGACATAATACCAAAAGAACTGGCGTCTTGAATCGGTATTGGCATACAGGCAATGGTTAGTTCTGAATGATGCTTTCGGTGAAACTTAAGCATTGCCGCATAATCCATTCGGTAAATATGGTCTCCTGATAGAATTAATATATATTTAGCGCCACTCAGTTCAAGCATATAAAGATTTTGGTGAACTGCATCGGCTGTACCTGAATACCAGGAATCACCCGTACGCATTTGTGGGGGTACAGGCGTGATATATTCAGAGATTTCTGGATTAAAGATTGACCAGCCATTACGTAAATGCTTTTGTAGTGACTGGGATTTGTATTGAGTCAATACCAGAATACGTCTTAAACCAGAATGTAAGCAGTTCGAGAGGGTAAAATCAATAATGCGGTAACTCCCACCGAAGGGCACAGAAGGCTTGGCTCTATCGGTTGTCAACGGGCACAACCTGGAGCCTGCGCCACCCGCCAATATGATAGCTAACGTGTTATCAAGAAACATTCACCACCTCGCAAATAGACCGTTAACAGCTTATTCGGTAACTTCTCACTGTATTTTCTTCGCACGATCAAAAACAGCAAAGCAGGTAAGAAGAATAAAAACCCTAATAATTTTATATTTTTTGTTGCAAACGTCAACACACATTCTAACTAAGTACCTATGTAAAATTAATTTAACTTAACTTTTAAGAAAAGTCTACGGTGAAAGATAGTCCAATATTAGCAAGCACATCAAATAATTCTCTTTTGAGATCAGCAAAAGACTTATAAGCGTCAAAAGGCAACCAGT
>CAIMEB010000069.1 GCA_903839855.1 uncultured Methylococcaceae bacterium | reverse complement strand
TTTCTTAAATTTAAGAAACAGCTAAGCCGTTTATCTTTAAAGTCACTGGCCGTTTTTTAATGGCTACGGTAGCTTGTTGTTAATTTTTTATTGACATCAAAAGTGTCAACTACTTTTAGGCTGCTATGAAGGATGCCCAATATTATACATAAATACAGGCCATTTACCCTGAAATAAGCAGAAGCATAGCAAATTAATGGTGTAAGATGAGTACCTCACTTCCAGTTTATCACTCTACAATACTGGACAGTCTTGTATATCCGCATATAATGTCAACTGTTAGCCTAATTTATAACAGTTTGATCATATCTATAGACTCTATGGAATACCCACATGCACACTGAACTAACGACTATTGAAATTACCCCCAAATCAAACCATCAATACTCCATCATTTGGCTACATGGATTGGGAGCCGATGGACATGACTTTGAAAACATTGTTCCTGAACTAAACCTAAAAGCAGAGCCTCATACCCATTTTATTTTCCCAAATGCCCCTATTCAACCCGTGACTATCAACGGTGGTATGGAAATGCGGGCTTGGTACGATATTTTAGAGCGATCTAAAGTGGATATTGATGGCATCTACCAATCAGCTACTTTAGTTGAACAACTTATTGCCCAAGAGATATCGAAAGGGATTCCTTCTGAACATATCCTACTGGCGGGATTTTCTCAAGGCGGCGTTATTGCTTTACAAACCGGGCTTAACTACCCACATAAGTTAGCCGGAATCGTAGCCCTTTCAACCTACTTCCCCACCCTTGATACACTAAAAACACAACCGTCGATTGCAAACAAAACCACCCCAATATTTATGGGACATGGCATATTGGATTCAGTGGTCAGTATCGAAACCAGTAAAGCTGCTTACAATACACTTCATGAGTTGCAATATAATGTTCAATGGCACGACTATGTGATGGAACACTCCGTTTGTATTGAAGAAATTCACCATATCACGGCATTTATCAACACTGCGTTTAACTAAAGTGCAGGGCGTCCAAACAAAAAAGGCATACCAAGTTAACCCGGCATGCCTTTGTTAAGGTAGCAATAGTGCCTAATAGTTAAGCTGTTACATAATTAAGCTTTTACTGCTTCAACTATCCCATTAAAAGCTTCAATTCTTAATTTACCTGTCTTAACCAGATCAATACCGGTATCAACGACCATTTTGCATAGGCCTGGCGTTTTATAAACAATCAAGCATAGATAGCCTACAGTTGGAATGGCAATTAACGCGCCGATAAATCCATGCAATCCAAGCACGCCTAATAGCTTTATTAACAAAGCAATGGCGTCAAGTGGTAGTAAAACCATAGCACCAAAATAGGCGATTACTATAAAGGTAAATAATACAAAAACGACAAACTGAAACAGTCTTACTAACCCAACATTAACTTTTTTCATAATTACTTTCAATTTCCTGATAACTTAGAGGCCTTTTAAATCAGTAAAATTTACTGATTGCAATTAGTTATGTTAAAAAGGCCGACTTTTTGAAGGTTGAAATTATACCTTAAAGCAACGGAACTTCGTCATTTTTCTTGTTTTTGAGAAATAATCGATATAAAACCGAACCTGCAGCAAAGCCCCCCAAATGCGCCCACCAGGCAACAGTAACTGTAGTCGTTTCAGAAAGAACCGAGGTGGTAGCGTTATCTAATTGCAATAAAACCCATAAACCCAAAAAAGTAATAGCGGGTATGTTAAGCACTAAGGGTGGGAAAAAAACAATCACCTGTTCAAACGGGTATAAAAAGAAATAAGCCGCCAATACACCGGCAATTGCACCCGAAGCCCCTATAACAGGGATATCCAGCATAGGATCAAAATACCATTGCAAAAACGTTGCAAAAACACCGCACACTAAATAAAAAACCAGAAAAGGAAAACGCCCCATCCTATCTTCTATATTATCGGCAAATATCCACAAAAACCACATATTGACTATCAAATGCAGCCAGCCAGCGTGTAAAAACAGATTCGTCATAAATGACAAATAACCATCAAAGGGCAACCCCACATAACCACTGGAATAACGAAGAGGCACCATACCATAACGATTTAACAAACCAACTGCCATTTGATCGGGCATTAATTTCATAGCAATAAAAATGCTAGTGCAGACAACTATCAAGCCCCAAGTGACATAGGGGCGTGAATAGCATGGCGCAGTATCTCTAATAGGTATCATTATTTTTAACCTTTGGCCTATGTGAAAAACATGTTTGCTAATCTTAACAGCTAAAATGGGATTAGCAATCCAGAATTATTTAAATCCTGCCGTTAAAGCAAAAAGATTATAATACTTTAAAACATACGCTTTTCATCATCTGCGTTAACACGGTAACTAATCAAGACACATGCTGCCTAATTTTACAGACACCTCGCCCTCATTTTTTAACCTATCACTCGCAGCCCCCCTGCTGAGTGCTATCAAAAAAATGGGCTTTCAGAAACCAACGCCTGTCCAGCAACAAGCCATTCCCCCTGCTCTGGAGTACAAAGATTTATTGGTCAGCGCAGAGACAGGCAGTGGCAAAACCGCCGCATTCTTATTACCCACATTGCACCATCTGCTCACTTTTCCCTCAAAGAGTTTTGGTACACGCGCACTGGTACTGGCTCCTACTCGTGAATTAGCGCAACAAATTTTTAAGCAATGCCAACAATTAATTGAAGACACCGATCTTAGTGTCGGTATTATTACCGGCGGCGAAGATTTTAGGCTACAACAGAATATGCTACGAAGAAACACGGAAGTGGTTATTGCCACACCCGGTCGTCTTTTAGAACTCATGGAACAGGAAACGCCTAACTTTAATCATCTTGATGTGCTCATTTTGGATGAGGCGGATCGAATGCTCGATATGGGCTTTAGTGATGATGTATTAAGCATCGCTAATAGTTGTAATGCACAAAGGCAAACACTCCTCTTTTCTGCCACGCTAACCCATTTTGGCGTTATCAAAATGGCTGATAAAGTACTTAAGAATCATGAAGTCGTTGCTTTAAACACCCTCCATGATGGTCATCGTAATATTGAGCAGCAAATTATCGTAGCGGATGATAACGACCATAAACAGAAGTTGTTAGCGTGGCTTTTACTTAATGAAACCTATGATAAAGCGCTGGTCTTTACTAACAGTAGAGCACAAGCCGATACCCTGCGTGGACCACTCAGAGGCCAAAAACTCCGAGTTGGTGTTCTACATGGAGAGATGGATCAAAAAGAACGTAATCGTATGATGGAGCTTTACCGAAATGGAGAAGTTAAGGTTATGATTGCAACCGATCTTGCCGCAAGAGGACTAGATATCAAAGGCATTAATCTGGTTATTAACTTTGATGTACCAAGAAACGGTATTAATTATATCCATCGTATCGGTCGTACCGGTCGAGTTGATGAACTAGGACTCACTATTGCCCTAGTTAAAAGTAGTGAATGGAATCTCATGTCAGGGATAGAACGCTTTTTAAAGCAGTCTTTTAAACGCAGAACCATCAAAGAATTAGAAGGCCACTATAAAGGCCCCAAAAAACTTAAAGCATCAGGCAAGGCAGCCGGGATTAAAAAGAAAGTACCGCCTAAAAAAGTCGATAAAGAAAAAGTTAAAGTACGTCATAGAGATCAGAAAAATATTGGCAAACGCAGAACACCCGCAAAACCGACTCCCGTAGAATTTAAGGAGCCTGTTTCAAACGACTTAAATCCTGACGGATAGTTGAATCCGCATTCTCATTAATCGTTAACAATAATGAAGAGGATGTCTGTTAAATAAAATGGAATATTTTACGAGACCGGGGTTATATAAGTACTTATGAATAATTAATTTAACTAAGGCCTGGCATGTTTAGCGTATGATAGAGTCATTTTTAAATTATAAATGCTCTATATAAAACAGCTCACCTCGCAAGAAATTCTCACCTTAGAAGAGATGCATAAAAAT
>CAIMEB010000068.1 GCA_903839855.1 uncultured Methylococcaceae bacterium | reverse complement strand
TTTCTTAAATTTAAGAAACAGCTAAGCCGTTTATCTTTAAAGTCACTGGCCGTTTTTTAATGGCTACGGTAGCTTGTTGTTAATTTTTTATTGACATCAAAAGTGTCAACTACTTTTAGGCTGCTATGAAGGATGCCAAATCTTCACTATCTCCTCTTTTTAAATGAAAGGGACTGAATAACTGCTACGTGTTTATTATTATTTTTCCAGTATAAACGGGTCGTCCTTCCTCATAATCATTTGCTTAGTCCGGTCAGGCGCTCGCGCCGGACTCCGTGGCATGATACAAAGCCCCACCCCCATAACAACCGTAAAGAAAAGAGTATAAAGTGTAAAGTTAGTGATCCCGGGCAAGCCGAAACCCCTGATATAGTGCTATTTAAACCTGTCAAGACACTAAATATAGTAGGCGAATTAGTTAAATTTTAGTTATCGGATAAGCTTCTGGAATCTAAGGATGCTTAACTTTCATAGAACCGTTAAGTGCTCACCACTCTCTGTATGTACCACATCACCACTGCGCTGTAATACAAAATAACCGCGACTTAAAGCGGCTTCCTTGGCATCGTCATTAATATGAAAAGCTGCAATAGCGCCATATTGTTTATAGTTTTGGTAGATTGGAAACAATTTCTTAAAATTTTGCATTTTACGATCTAATCTATCCAAGTCGTTTTCATGGGCTTTGTATTTAACTTCTACAATACCAACCACATCACCATTAGTCATGATTAAGTCGTATTCTTCTTCTGTTTTACCTCGACGTTTATGCCCATTCTTTTCTATATCGTCAAAGTAAATACTTCCTAAATGGGGAGCATTTGCTAAACTATTAAAGAAAAACTCTTCGGCAACATCACCTTGATTATTGGTCACGTTTCCTAAAGTAATACCCATCCGGTTTAATTTATCAGTGAGCATTTTGTCGTTGCGCTTCATTTGCTCATCCGTTAGCTTCATTTGCTCTCTAGTCTCCATTTGGGCGGCATGGAGATTTTTGCTATCAATGGCAAGGCTTGCAACGAGGTCTTTTAATTCTTGATCAGTCATGGACTTATAAATAAATACATTTTTTCAGTATGTTAGCACATCCACTAAAAGTAAGGTCATGAATTTATACCGAGGCAATGGTTCCTCAACGACGGCAAATGGAACTGTTGCTCGAACAAGGCCTTCACTGTGGTGAATCAAAAATAGCAAACACCTGTAAAAAGCTGTTGAAATATAAATCGGCGTTGTGCAAAATTATCGAAACTGAAGCGGTGAAACCCACGAACAACTTTACCGAACAGCTTATTCGTTCGTATGTGTTATGGCGTAAAAGTAGTTTTGGTACGCAGTCAGATCGTGGTGATTTATTCGTAGAACGGATGATGACGGTAACAAGTACCTGTAAATTACAAAAACGTAATCGCTATGATTACATCAACTCGGCAGTTGCCGCACACTTAAGAAATTAGCCAGCGTCATCACTTTTGTATCGAGAAGATTTAACCGTACCTGACAAAATAGCGGCTTAAGATAATCGGGGTAGGTGAACGGTTACCACTTACTTGGGTGAAAAAGTAGGTTGTTTAGGATAATCTTACAGGTCGAAAAAATTGAATGATAGCGCTCGATTTACCACGTATACTTAGCACCTGTTACTTTTAAAATCAGTCATAAGTACTTATGAATAATTAATTTAACTAAGGCCTGGCATGTTTAGCGTATGATAGAGTCATTTTTAAATTATAAATGCTCTATATAAAACAGCTCACCTCGCAAGAAATTCTCACCTTAGAAGAGATGCATAAAAAT
>CAIMEB010000067.1 GCA_903839855.1 uncultured Methylococcaceae bacterium | reverse complement strand
TCCTGGCTCGGGTGGGTCTCAGGGGATGCCGCTGCGGTGCCTCCCTGCACTTGCGCTTCCTAACGTCGCTTCATCTCACCTCACCTCACCTCACCTCACCTCACCTCACCTCACCTCACCTCACCTCACCTCACCTCACCTCACCTCACCTGACTGAAGTGCTGAGTCATAACCCCCCACATTTTTTAATAATTTTCTTTTCAACTCAAAAGGATCTAAAAATGAAATATTTGAAATACCTGCCAATCTTATTGGCATTCAGCACACCCTCACAGGCCACTGTGATGTACGGTACCCTAGGCAATTTTGATGTTATCAATGATACCGGAAGAGACGCCCACGGATTTGAAATCGAATATGAAGGGCTACACAGTACCGATATAGGATACACTTGGACTTATTCCCGATACGGCAATCCCTCTTTAGTAGAAATACCCGCAGCAACTGTTAATGGCGTTGCAACACCGTTAAAAACAATTGTTCGCTATACAACACCTTATGACAATGCAACGCATAAATGGGCAGCAACATCTAATGCAGCTACCTTTCCCTGGATGGTAACAGCCGCACACCAATGTACAAATCCACTCTCCACTGATGGCTGTGAACATTTCGTAAACGGAATTTTTACTAGTGCTATTACGCCTAAATCAGTATCGTATCACTGGTTAGTTGATAATGGCACAGGAACATTAGTAAGAGCAGAAACGCTTGGATTTTTAACACCACCGCCGGCTATCAATATTCCCGTTTTCCAACCTACCGTTGTTCAACCAGCGCCCATCAAAAATGTTGTGCAGCCACCCGTTGTAAAAGCGGTTGTTGCAGTCATGCCTGCACCAAAAGAGCCAGTAGAACCTGCTCCAACTCAATGGGGAACGCCCCATTGGGTAAAAGTTATCAAAACAACGCTTCATAGCGCTAAAGCAGTCGATGCTGGGGTATTAATTAATGAAGATAAAAATGGTGATGGCATTCCTGACTGGCAAAATGGCGAACCTTCTCAAGTAGAAAGCGAATGGTATTTGGTTCAAAAAGAACCCGTTGGAAAAGCTGTTGGCCCTAAAGCCGCACACAAGGGTGCAGCAGAAAAGGTCAATCCAAACGAAAAAGTTACGCGTAAATATGAGTTTTACAAATACGCCGGTAAAGCACTGTCTTTTGATGGGGAAACTCATGAAGCCATGTGTGATGCAGTTGGTAAAGATAATCTTCATGGATCACTAGCCTTGGCAGCTGTTAATGTAACTGATGCACAGGGGAATAGTTATAACTACGATTGTTCTACTGATGCGATAGTTGGCGATTATATTGGTGCCAACATGGTTGCTTTTGCAGCAGCAGCTCCATTAACGGCTATTGAAGTTATTGATAATGGTCAAGTGGGGCACCAATATGTTGCGCGTTCTGTTGTTTCTGGCGGTAATACACCCTACCACATCACAACTAATGGTCAATTTCCATCTGGCCTAAGCATTGATCCACTAACGGGTATTTTAACAGGCTCTCCAACGGTGTCTGGCGTATTCACCTTTAGTGTTAATGCAACTGATGCTGACGGAACTGCAATAACCAAAGCCTACACCATTAGCATCACTGACGTTAACGGCAATATAAACAACCCTACACCTACTATTTCTACCCAATTGCTAGACAAAGGTGTAATTGGTGCGATTTATTACCTCCAATTGACTGCTGTTTCGGGTACTGCTCCATTTACTTGGACAGTTGCACCAGCGCTTCCAAAAGGTTTAAGTTTAAGTGCTGGTGGAGTACTTTCTGGAAAGCCTGCAGCAGGAACCGTAGGAGTAAAAACGTTTACCATTACAGTGACTGATAAAAATAAAAAATCAAATTCTAAGTTATTTGCTTTATCAATCGCTGATAAACCGGTCGTTTGTGTTGCCCCTAAGGTACTTAATCCAGCAACCAATACCTGTAAATAAACCCTTGCTACAGCACAGTAGTCTCCTCAAACTTTAGAAAATTAAATTTGAGAGTTGATAGGGATTAACAAAGAATGCAATGACCGATTTCCATGTTAATCCCTGCCCTTCCACACCAATATAACAACTAGCTTATGAAACGATGATTTGTGTGAATCAGCAGTTGTATCAAACAAGAGAACTAAAGTATGAAAAAAAATATCGAAATGTTCCGTACTTCTAAATTAAAAGCGTTGTTCATAGGGTGTGGGCTGGGTATGGCGGGCCTATTACCTCAAACAGTTTCTGCTGGCGTTTCCAGTGGAGCAGATAATAATTGGCTACAAGATGGCGGCGGCCCTCAAGGCATACGATATAGCGAATTGGGTCATGGCTCTAATGAGATCAACTCGACTAATGTAGCGAAACTGAAACAAAAATATATTTTGGCAACTTATGGTAGTGGAAGCGCAATGGGCGCACCCCTTTATGTCGCTGCCGAAAGAATGATATATGCATTAACAGGTTCACCCAACGTGCTATTAGCCTGGAATGTTTCTGGACTCCCCGTCAACTCATCCAAACCCATTCCACCCACTTGGAGTTCAACTCCTATCAGTTCTGCACCAACAGTGATTTCTAAGGGCTTACCTACGAGTAGTAATCAAGTAGGTGCTAATTGCTGTGGTGGCACTAATCGTGGTATTTCTTATGCTAAGGCCACTATCAATGGGAAATTAACAGGGCTAATTGTTTATAACCTGCTTGATGGACATACCGTTGCAGTCAACGCTCATACTGGCGCATTGGTATGGAATACTAAAATCACTAATACTGGCATAGGCGTCACTACGAGTGGTCAACCGGTTGTCACTGGAGATAATGGTCAGGTAATTTTAGGTACTTCAAGTGGAGAAATGGGGACTCGTGGTTATGTAGTAGCTTTAGATCTAGCTACCGGAAAACCCGTGTGGAACAATTGCGGCCCTACCCTAACCGAAGGAAAATGTTACACAACAGGCCCAGATGCTGATGTAGGCATTGTTAATAAAACCCAGTACCCATTTCCTAACAAAGATAAGGGTAAAGACCTTGGAAAAACCAGTTGGCCTGCAACGACTCAAAACGTTTCCAGCTACCTATTAGGCGGAAGTTCAGTGTGGTCATATTTGACTTATGATCCCGATAATGACTATGTGCTATACGGCACCAGCCAACCAGGCGTTTGGAATCCTGATTTGCGTCCGGGTGATAACAAATGGGGCGCTTCAATCTTTGCACGAAAAGTAGGAAATAAATCTAAAGGTAATCCAAATTTTAATGCGGGTGAAGTCGCTTGGGTTTATCAAGTTGTTCAACATGATAACTGGGACTTTGATGCTATAGCTGAAATTTTACCCGTTAATCTTCCTACCGCTGTAAAATCAACTGACAACAAAAAAAGCGCTACGAATGTAGCCGTGCAATTTAACAAAAATGGCTTTGTTTATACTTTTGACCGCGCAACGGGTACCCTGATTTCAGCAGATCAGTTTAAAGATCAAAATTGGGCACCCGGTGGAATTGATACCGTATCGGATCCAAGTATAGCGAGTACAGCTACCAAACTAAATACATCTGGCTTACCACTACTTGCTGACGGCACACCAGCAACGTCCATTACGGATGCTACTGGTAAAGTGGTTGCTGGAACCAATCCCAATTACAACCATACTAATACTTGGGGAAACACAGTCTGTCCATCACCTTTAGGTGCGCACGGCTGGGAACCCAGCTCTTATTCACCGAAATCAAGCTCAGCTAATCCTAGTGGACTATTCTTTGTTCCTACTTTCAATTTTTGCGCGTCTATTGCAGTAAGTAAAGCTCAATTTATATCAGGTGCCCCCTATATGGGCATGGATATGTCATTGACGTTGCAACCTGGAGCTAAAGGGCAGAGTACTCTATTAGCGTGGGATCCCTATAATCATAAACCAGCTTGGAAAGTGGATGAAGCCTATCCTATCTATGGTGGAATACTATCCACTGCGGGTGATATTGTATTTTATACAACATTAGATAAAAGCTTTAAAGCTATCAATGCAAACACTAGCGCCCCATTATTTAAAGCAACTTTAGAGTGTAGTTCTGTCGGTAATCCTATGACCTTTAGTGATGGTGGCTCGCAATATGTCGCTGTTTATAGTGGTATTGCAAAAAGTACTGGACTAATGGGAACTGATAAAGGCGCTTGCAGTAATACAGCGACCAAAGGTGCGCTGATATACATTTATGGTTTATAAACTTTTTAAAAATATGCTTTTGGCCTCATTAGCGCTGTTAGTTAATTTTAACGTCAGCGCGAATGAACCTTTAAAGGTCTGTGCTGAAGCCAATAACCTACCCTTTTCAAATGATAAAGGCGAAGGTTTTGAAAATAAGATTGCAGAAATTTTAGCTAAAGATCTTAAGATGTCTGTAGCTTATATCTGGCAGCGGCAAGGTGAAGGCTTTATACGCCAAACCCTAGGCACTGGTGCATGTGATGTTGTCATTGGTGTTCCTGCTCAGTTAGGGGGAAATATCCTGACAACACAAGCTTATTATCGATCGTATTACGCAATCGTTACCAGAAGATCCAGTCATCTTAATTTACGCTCTTATGATGATCCGAAATGGCGAGATATTAAAGTAGGGCTGCATTCCGTTGGTAATGGTGGTGCGAACTCTCCACCCGCGCAGGCTTTGGGTCTACATGATTTAGGTAATCAAGTAGTAGGATTCACTCTATGGGGATCGGACGAACAAAAAGATCCTCAGGGGGACGTGATTAAAGCAGTTGCGGATGGCACGATTGACGCAGCCATTGTG
>CAIMEB010000066.1 GCA_903839855.1 uncultured Methylococcaceae bacterium | reverse complement strand
TGGAAAGTGACTCATGTCGGGCCGATGTTAGCACTACGCGTCGTAAGAGCAAATGATGACTGGTGTAAATATTGGGATCATCAGAATACCGCAATGGCGGCATAATGTTACTTTAAAATCCCCACACTTTTAATCACACCCAATAGCTTCAGCTATTGCCTGTAAAAACAGCTAAAGCTGTTTTACTCCAACATAAAAATGGAGTTTTATTATTGCGTCTTACCCTAAGTAAAATCGCGTCATCACTTAAGTGGGTAGTCACCACTTTAAGTCTTTTAAATAAGCCAAAACTAAAAAAGCCGGAGTAATCCGGCCTTAAAGTAACAGCACAGTAATCGTTTTTAAGCTCGGATTTATTTATAAAACTATTTTTGATACCGGTGCCGAAAAATCGGTAGTTCCAGTGATGGTAATAGCCGCAAATCTAAACTGATAGACCTTGGCTTTGGTTAAGCCATTCACCTGAAAAGTAGCGGATGTGCTATGTCCAGCAGTGATCCACTCAGCATCTGTTGCTGGAGGTGTTTCACCTTCGTAATATTGCCATATATACGCACCCGCTTTATCAACCGATTTAGCTACAAAGATAATAGAACCAGAATTAGGCCCATCTTTAATGGCTAATAGGGGTTTTTGAATGACCACTTGTAGTTGAGATACATGAAAACCGCTGGATAGAATCTTACTGAGATCACCCTCTGCAATTCTTTGTACGTAAGCTGCTAAAATACGAAAATTTTTCTCGGCAATCGCTTCAGCATCATGCATTAATGAGGTGTTGACACGACTGCCATCATGAGCGGCTAGGGTTGCGAGAACCAAATTATCTACAGATAACTGCACATCCGCTAAAGAAATGTCGGGGTTAGTGTAGATAGGGTTGCCTACTAAATGCCCTAAAATGTTATTAAAAAAATCAATTTTTTCAGGAATTGAAAGCCGGGTAAAATCAACAACAACCTGCGGTTGTTTCATGATTTTTAGTCCTTATAAAGGTTAAGTGAGACTTGAGTATAGACTCTATTGATTTATATTAATTTTTATTTTTTATGTTTGGCACACTTTAAGGCGATAAAGTATCAAATTTAGTGTAACACTGCTGTCAATTATTTTAAAATCCTGATTAATTATAATATGTTATAGATAAATATATCCGCCGACATTTATTTTTGTCATGGACTGAATAAGGGCAAGAATGAGCTGCTCTGTGTGTGTTGATAAAGATAAAAAAGTTGTTGTTTTGTGTTTTATTGGCATTGATTAGAGCGGATAGTGCTTACATGGAGCAGTAGTGCCTATGTTGCCCAACAAAAGGGCTGAAGCAGCTGCTTGAAGGTCTATGCTACCCAACAAAAGACCTGAAGCAGCTGCTTGAAGGTCTATGTTGCCCAACAAAAGGCCTGAAGCGGCTGCTTGAAGGTCTATGTTGCCCAACATAGGACTTGGAGCAACTACTTTAAAGCCTATGCTGTTCAACATAGACCCTGTAGTCATTATTAAATCGAAATCGGCTTTAGCCATCTATCTCTTTTTGGCTAGTCGTTCCTGAATAAAAATTAATGGAAGTTAGCAAATGTAATATTGTGGTCAGCCACAACGGATACGCCTGTCAATTCAATAGCCTTAAAAGTACCGGCGGTATCTTTGATTTCCTATATAACGCTCATGAAGGCATGGCATCACCCCAGCAAATATCAGATAGCTATTATTGCTGCACTGGTTAAGATACCATAACCATCAGCCTGTTTAATTTCTAATGCCTAGGTGGAGCGCATTGAACGTTGAGCCGCTTCATAAAATAATCTAACCAAAGGCGCATAACGCCCATGCTTCATAGCGTGTTCCATTGCAGCATAGTATATTGCCCTATTACTACCATTGAAAACAGGTGGCATTAAGCGGGCATTCAAACATTGAGCCATTACCAATACTCTACCCACTCGACCATTACCATCACCAAACGGATGAATTAAAATAAAATAAGCATGAGCTTTAGCAATGGCCTCCAAGGTAACAGACTTGGCTTCTTTGTATACCCATCGATGTATTTCTTCATCAATATCATCAGGATGAGTTGTTTGTACCTGTTCTAATCGTCCCATCACACGCACTTTATTAGAAAAAAAACCTGGATTGTCATAAACACCTCTCATAAAGTCAGCATGCAAAGACTTTATTGCTTCAACGGTTATAGGTAATGGTTCTCCGCGCTCTACAATGCGTTGCCAAAGTTGTCTATGAGTCATAAACGTATTGAACCCTTCATGAAAAGTTTGCTTATCCATATTCTTAGGCAACCTATCTCCATCGATAATACTATCGAAATCGGCTTTAGTCATATCCGTTTCAATTTCTATGGTTCCATAACTTAATCGACGTAAAAAAGGCATGAACAATGCCTCGTTATGTGGCATATTGTCTGGCAACAATACAACGTTAAAACGTTGCTTTGGATCGTCCCATTCAGGAATTAAAAAATGCTGGCAATACAGTACATCAATCTCTAAACAATATTTGCTGGAAATTGAGTCAGGTTTTTGACGCCAATTGAGAAGCGTTCGCCTTGAAATGGAAAGTGTTTCCGCTAATTTGGTAGAATAAACAAACTTCGATTGGAGTTGATCAAGCTTTTCTATTACATTGATGTTGTTGTATTTCATAATAATATTTAAAATTATTTAATATTTATTACGAGAGTAACAAAAGTGAGAAACTTAATCAATATAATAAATAATGATTCTCCTGTTTAGTGCATTTACTATCAAGAGTAAATTTAATTTTAAACAACAAATTTAAAGCGTATTTGAAGGTAACGCGATGCTCAACTTTAAATGAGTTGAAGACAAGGCCGCGACTCCATTAAAGTTGTTCTATCAAAAGCAACTTTATGAAGGAGAAGGGCCATGCCAGTAGAAGGACATATACTGATCAGCTTTGAAGGCATCATCTGCGGCTACACTTTTACTGCCGCGAATGTGGACGAACGGGATGTACTGCCTGAGATAGTCGCCGGTCTGCAAGGCTTGTTAATCGGGGATAAAGGTTATATCCGTCCCAGACTAAAGCAAGAATTGGAGCTGCAAGGTATTGATTTGCAGACGCCTTTACGGAAAAACATGCAAGACTTAAGATCAAAGGCTTTTGTCAGTCAGATGAGCTCAAGTAGACGATTAGTGGAAACGGTCATTGGGCAATTGGCCGAACGATTTCATATCGAAAAAGTGAGGGCTCGCGACACTTGGCATTTAGCTAACCGTTTTATCCGCAAAGTGCTTGCCCATACGATGGGTTGTTTCTTGGGAAGAATGTTGGGCAACCCAACTTTGCTTTTTGAGCAATTGGTTCAGGTTTAAAAGTTGAGCATCGCGTTTACTCACAATTACCTAAATATGTTTTCATATCATCCCATTAAGTGAGACCCATTAATTAGTATGCTAAAATTATTGGACACACTAAAGTTGGTAATGAACACTATGTTTTTAAATAAATTTTATGATATCCATGATGGCAATATATCAATTGCGGCCGAACAAGCCAGTATGTTTGCCAAAGAAATAGCGCATGATTTTAATCCGTTACACGATGTTGACGCCAAACGTTTTTGCATACCTGGCGACTTGTTGTTTTCACTGGCATTAAATAAATACGGTCTTAGCCAAAATATGAATTTTACCTTTTCCGGGATGGTTGGACATGGCATCCTGCTAAACTTTCCCGACACGGATGAAGATAAAATTGATATAAACGACAATCAGGGGAAAACGTATTTACAAATTGAACGTTCCGGTGCTAAAAGTTTAGACTCAGCTTTGATCGAAGGTTTTACTCGCGATTATGTCGCTTTCTCAGGACAAAATTTCCCCTGCGTATTAGTGCCTTTACTAGCCAGAGAAAATGTAATGTTCAACATTAATCGACCTCTGGTTATCTACGAAAGTATGACCTTATCATTTCAGCACCTTAATTTTTCTGTTGCTTCAATTGAAATGCTAGAGCCAAAGATAGACGTCAATGGTAAACGTGCTACTGCTTTTTTACACTTCCAGATAAAATCAGGTGATAACGTAGTTGGTTACGGTTTTAAAAAACTGGCAATCAGCGTACCCAGTAACTATGAAGCGGAACCGATGCAAGCATTTGTTGAAGAATATCTGGTCAGAAAGAACAGCTATCTAGGTAATTTGTCAATTGCAAACAAGCTATAAAAAATAAACCCCATAAAAATTACATACAGATAGGAACAGATAAAATGACTTCCGAACAATTAATAAACGTTGTGATGCTGTTTCCTGGAACAGGGATCATTTTTCTCCTTGCCTATCGTTCCTTTCAAAAACGCCGTATTCAGCTAGGTGAGGAACCCACATTACCTCAGTACTTTAGTCGAAAAAGCACCTATTGGCTTGGCATTGTAACCTATTGCCTGCTTATGGCTGCAATTTACTGGCTGCTCACCTTGTTGTGGCTGCCACTAGAGCCGTTCGTCACCCTCGTTGTAAATAACTTCCAATCAGAAAAATTGGTGAATCTTCTTAATGGCTTGAATGGAAAAACAATCATACCTGTAATGATCACTGGACTTTTTATATTCTTTATTTCTTGGGAAAGCAAGTTTAATCCGTTACTTGTTTTGAGGGATAGTATCCATGACGCATTTGCAATTCCGACAAAAGCGATAGAAGTTTATAACGCCCTAATTACCTCAAAATTATCAGCGGTCGACGATAAATTAAAAGCCCAAATTGCCAATCGGTTGTTGGTAGCCAGCATCGACCCCGGTGACTTTGAAAAGTCGAGTGCGACAGTTGAGTATAAATGGGCTTATAACTCGCTTCTTTTTGATCAGGTTCAAAACTTTGCCAATCAAACGTCATATCGTCGTTTTTTTAATGAACCCTCTCTAAAATGGGGAGAAATCTGCATATCCTATAATGCAATGTCAGAAAAAGTCGTCGTCTGGAAAGAAGCCGAACCGCACTATACCAAGACCGTCAAATTAATCAAAGAACTAGACCACCTTACTGGACTCCTTTGCCGCTTATTGGCCTCTCTTGTTGTGTTCGGAAGTGTAAACGAAAAAGATATATGGGTAACAGTGAAACGCCTTGGTGGCAGTATCCATGAAGCTCGTCTCAAACACACCTACAAATATATTTTTCTATTCACGGCAGCAACCACCGTCGGTGTCATGCTAGGTCGAGAAATATCGGTTTCTTTACACAATACCTTCCTGTTTCCTGATAAACCGCTAATGCATTTTGATTACACTACGCTGCGGTGGGTTGCCTATGCTATTCTGATTTATGTCCTCCCCATAACGCTGGTCTTTATTGCCAGGACGCTTACTTTCAGGCAACAGCGTGAGCAAGCTGATCGATACTATGGGTTCTATATGGCAATGACTATAACAGGTTTCATTGTAAGCACCTCGATATCTGCACTTATTTTAGAGTTAACTTACTACAAAGCTAGCTTCATCTTTCTGGATAGTTTTATTCAACATGCGAGATGGGGAATTTTGCCTGCATTGATGTCCGGTTTTGTCGCGTATCGAATGGATGTGCCAATAAGCGAGTCTGAAGAGTTAGGCAAAATCATTTTGAATGCAGCATTACGTTTCTTGGGGTGGGGATCTATTGCGGTCATTATTATGCTTTATGCTACCGGCGATTTAACCATCCAGGAAACAGATCTCCGATTCAATCTTGTTGGCACAGCTTTCTTCGTTGTAGGCCTTTTGGGTGCATCTGCCTGTTTTAAAACAGCGAACTCAGATGACTGAACCCCGTTAAATGGAACCTCACTCACTGTATTTTATTAATGATGGTGATGACCTTCTGCTGACATTAATTTCTTAACAAACGGATCATTTTCCATGTCACCGAAATCGGCAGCATCGATATGCCTGTAATCAGAAATTTCTTCAAGGGCTACCGGTTTTTTAGCGGACACTGATAATGGTGTTATGTCAATAAGCCGGAGTTCCATGCGACTCTTTTTATCTTTTCTGATTATACTGGCCGGTAAGTTTTCATTGGGTAACCATAAAACCTCTAAAGCCTGACCATTAATATTACCTTTACGTAGCTCGGCATTTCGACCAAGAACGCTCTTAATTTTAATTAGTTTAAGCGTATTAAGCTCTTCCTTACTCAGCATTCCAGAAAGCTTAAACCAATCAAACTTCATATTATTAGCCGGCATATCCGTTGGCATATATTCAACGGCTGTTTTGTCTATATGGTAAAGTTTTCGATATTGAATACTACCATTTGCCGTTCTTTCCCATATTTCGCCATGATCCCCATCAGCATCCTGTGTTTGAATCATATTGGGCTTTCTCCAAAAGAACCAGGCGGTTGTAAAAAGGGCTTTAGGTTTAGGGGTCGAAAAAGAGGTTACTTTCATTTCGTAACGACATGCAACCTCTGATAATGGCTGATCACTATCGCTTACAGTATCAGCAAAAACAGGTAGAGAGAACGTTATAAAACCAACAGCCATTACAATTTTTAAAAAATCAGATATTTTCATAGATGCATTTAAACTTTAGCGAAATAAAAAAGGGATACGAATATCCCTTTTAGTTAATCTTGGTAATCGTCAGGATTAAAAATCTAACGATAACAAGTCTCGTACTTTACTTAATTGAAACCCAAAGCTTCTGCCATTACATGGTAAATAACATTTTGCTCCAAGATCCCATGAAACAGATGTGCTTTAGGGCCACCTGCAAAGATTGCAACATCTTCCGCTGCATGAGTTTCAGCGCTTAGAGGAACAATCGCTTCCTGTAAATAATTATCATCTTCTACCTTAGCACTATCTAATATCGGACGACCATTAGCAGGTTGAAAAGACGTTGGATTGTGACCCTCACTTCCCGATGCCCATCCTGCAGTTGCTGGAATAGTAAATGTTTTTGAACCTGCTGGCTGTGCGTTTGAGGCTCCTGTATAGCCTGTCCCATTAGCATAATTTAAAGTGGTATATGGCAAGCCCAACAGATCAAGATCAGGTGTAGTTGCGCCTACTCCTTGAGTTAGACCTAAAATAGGATTGCCGCGTTGTGGATAACCACCAATGGTAAATACATGACTGTGATCAGCAGTTACAATAATTAATGTTTCTAGCGGGTCAGTAGCATCCATAGCCGCCTTTACCGCAGCTGCAAATTGCTGAGTTTCGGTTAATGCTCGATAAGCGTTACCTGAATGATGCGCGTGATCAATACGACCACCCTCAACCATCAAAAAATAACCCTTCTGATTTTTTTTAAGAATATCGATCGCTTTGGTAGTCATTTGAGTCAACGAAGGCTCACCTGACTGATCGTAAGCCACACGGTCAGCTTCATAATGAACATGTGATGGTTCAAATAACCCAAGTAAATGGTCGGTAGTGTTAGGGTCTATCGCATCAAAGCCTGCTTGATTCCAGACATAACGCGCATTACGATGCTTAGTTGTCCAATCAACCGTTAAGTTTCTACCGTCTTTACGTTTACCGGATACGCCATATTCAGGATCCTTAACCGTATTAGGAATAAAGCGGGTACGTCCACCACCCAAAGCAACATCAATACCGCCACTGATATTAAAATCAACCAATTGAGCTGCGATATCAGGAACCGTTGCCCCAGCCAGTTTATCAGAGTCGCCTTCCCAATCGCGATTTGCGGTATGTGCATAAGTTGCCGCTGGTGTGGCATGAGTGATACGGGCTGTCGATACGATACCGGCAGACAAACCATGTTGTTTAGCCTGTTCTAAAATAGTCGCTAGTTTGTTAGCATTAATAATATTAGCGTTTTTCTCACTATGAACAACGTATTGATTAACTGATAGTGAATCACCTATGGTTTTTACACCCGTTACCATCGCGGTCATGGTAGGAGCAGAATCGGGGGTTTGTTGATCAACGCTATAAGTTTTTGATAATGCGAGATAGGGAAGTTTTTCAAAACTCAATGAGTTTTCTTCACCATGTCCGCCCTTTGTCTGTCCGTCGTAAATTCGTGAGGCAGTTATAGTTGATACCCCCATACCATCGCCGATAAACAAAATGACATTTTTAGCATGTCTATTATTAGCAATAAGTCGTTTAGCATTAAATACCGTCTGATACCCAGCGTTAAACCAATCAACAGGAGTGGGTTCAACGGCGTGAGCTGTACCAACAGTGAGTATAGAGACTGCGGCTATTAGGTTAAGTTTTTTAAAAAATTGCACTTTCGATCCCCTTGAAACTGGTTGTAAGTAAATAAAAAATACTTGTTGTCAGGTTATGCATAGATAACTACAGCTAATTAGACAACGGGTAAATTACTCAAAAATTGTTACAGGGTAATGAACATGATCAGTAATTTTTGCGGTCACCCTCAATAAGGCGATGATGACGATGACGTAGGTATAAGCGGTATTCTGCTTGTGTCACTACCCCCATCAGCAAAAGAACACAATGAAGATCAACTCATCGTGTTCTCTTTTGGATACTAATTTCAGATTAAATATTTTTGCTTAACTCTTTGAGGTAGAGTGCAAACTCATCTTTTAACTCGGGGTGCAATAATGCAAGCTCAACATTGGCAATCAAAAAGCCCAGTTTAGAACCACAATCGTAGCGAGTGCCTTCAAACTCATAAGCTAAAACAGTTTCGTCTTTAAGCAAATCAGCAATACCATCCGTTAACTGAATTTCACCACCTGCCCCTCTTCCGGTATTTTTAAGCTTATCAAAAATGGCAGGTGTTAAAATGTATCGTCCGACTACGGCTAAGTTAGAGGGCGCATCGGCGGGTTTCGGTTTCTCGACAATTACTTCAATCGGTGCATATTTTTCAGCAGTGTCTGGTGTTTTTACAATCCCATAACTTCCGGTATCGGCAGGATTAACCCGCTCAACACCTAACACAGACGATTGCTTTTCATCATACAAGGCAACCATTTGAGCCATACAGCCACGCTCACCGTCTTCAACCATATCATCAGCCAATATGACCGCAAAAGGCTCATCACCAATCACCGGTCTGGCACAATAGACTGCATGGCCCAAGCCTAAAGCTTCTGCCTGCCTAATGAATACAAAAGAAACATTCGGTGGAACAGTCGCTTTTAATATTTTAAGTAGCTCGGTTTTGTTTTTGGCTTCTAACTCTGTTTCCAGTTCATACGCCTTATCGAAATGATCCATAATGGCATTTTTACTACGCGAGGTAATAAAAATCATCGTATCAATGCCAGCCGCAACCGCTTCTTCGACCGCATATTGAATCAATGGTTTATCAACAACGGTCAACATTTCTTTAGCAATCGCCTTTGTCGCTGGCAAAAAACGTGTGCCTAAACCAGCAACCGGGAAAACGGCTTTGGTAACTTTTTTACTCATTATGTTTCCTATAAATTATTCGTTAGCTTTAATAAAATCAAACACGTCCATATTGGTCAAGAATCCGCACAATATCATCTTCACCCAAGTAACTACCTGACTGAACCTCAACAATTTCAAGAGGAATCACGCCGGGATTTTCAAGGCAATGCACAACACCTAAGGGAATATACGTTGATTCATTTTCAGTCAGTAACAACTTTTCATCTCCCTTGGTAATTAAAGCCGTCCCTTTTACAACCACCCAATGTTCTGCACGATGGTGATGCTTCTGCAAAGACAACTTAGCACCAGGCTTAACGACAATTCGTTTTGTTTGATGACGTTCTCCGATATCAACTAAATCATAGTTTCCCCAAGGTCGATACGCTTTTCTGTGGATGTCTGCTTCACTTCGTCCCGCCGCTTTTAAACGATCAACAATTTCCTTAACGTCTTGAACTCTATCTTTAGCAGCAATCATGACGGCATCATCTGTTTCCACAACCACTAAATTATCAAGGCCGATAACAGTTACTAATTTATTATGGGCATGAATAAATGAGTTATGCGTATCGACTGTCAATACATCACCTTTAATCGCATTACCGAACGCATCTTTTTCAGTGACATCCCATAAAGCCGACCATGAGCCAACATCATTCCAACCTGCTTCTAGGGGAATAACAACAACTTTATCGGACTTTTCCATAACCGCATAATCAATAGAATCCGAAGGACACAAAGAAAAAGCCTCAGTATTTAAACGCACAAAATCCAGATCCGTTTTTGCATCATTAAGTGCTTGCTGACAACTCTCTAACATAGCGGGATTGAATTTCTGCAATTCCTTTAAAAAAGCGCCTGCGGTAAAAGCAAACATGCCACTATTCCAGTAATAGTCACCGCTTTCAAGGTAGGCTTTAGCTGTTTCAAGATTTGGCTTTTCAACGAATGATGCTACATTATAGGCCGCTCCCTGGCGCTGCTCATTATCACGCTTGATATAACCATACCCGGTTTCAGGCTCAGTAGGAACAATTCCAAAGGTCACTAAAAACCCTTGCTCTGCCAGTATCTTTGCTTGTTCCACCGCCTCATGAAAGGCAGAGGTATTTTCAATGACATGATCGGCGGGTAAAATTAATAAAACATCATCTTCCGAACTCGCAGATAAAGCCGCCAAGGTCACCGCCGGTGCGGTATTTCTTCCAATAGGCTCAAGAATGATTGCCGCAGGCTTAACCCCAATTTCAAGTAACTGTTCTGCCATCATAAAGCGATGATCTTCATTACAAACAGCAATAGGTGCCTTTAGACCTTTTAACCCAGTCAATCTAAGCACCGTTTCTTGAATCATAGTGTAACTAGAAACTAATGGCAGAAACTGCTTTGGGTAATGTCGACGAGAAAGTGGCCAAAGCCGTGTACCAGAACCTCCAGATAAAATAACGGGTATCATAAATATTATTTCCTTAACATAAAGTTAGATTAACTCATTTAAACCAGTGCCCTATGTTATCACTTAATTAATAATTACCTTAAATTTTTACTTGCTGTCATACTAAGATTAATTTGTAGTCCTTCAGAGCGTAGGTATCCAGCCCCCCCATTTTTCAATGGGGGGCTGGATACCTACAAAGACATTACTTCAGTTTATTTTTACGCCACAGCCAAAACCCAAGGCCTGAAGCACCAACAACTAAAAATAGTATTAAAATAGGATATTCATAAAATGTTTCAATCAAGCCGCCCATACCTTGCGCGGTATGCTGATAATAAGGCCCCATACTTATCTCCTCCCCGTGTAAAATTTACTCTCTGTTACTTAAAACCATTACTCAAAGAAGAAGCTTATCTTAAAAAATAGCATTGTCCAGCACAGCAGTAATATTCCCAACAACAGGGGGCATCAATTAAGGCGCGTAATGTGTTTCTATATAACGCTGTACGATTTCCTGAAATTCTTCAGCAATTTTATCGCCTTTCAGAGTCACTGTTTTTTCACCATCCTCATAGACAGGGGCAACCGGTGATTCACCCGTACCCGGTAAACTAATACCAATATTGGCACTTTTACTTTCACCGGGACCATTAACCACACAGCCCATTACCGCAATTTCCATAGACTCAACACCCGGATACTGATTACGCCAGATGGGCATTTGATCACGCAAATAGCTTTGAATATCCATCGCTAGTTTTTGGAAATAATCACTGGTGGTACGACCACATCCAGGACAAGAAATAACCATCGGCGTAAATGCACGAAAACCCATAGTCTGTAATATTTCTTGACCCACAATGACTTCTTGCGTTCTTGAAGCGCCTGGCTCAGGTGTTAAGGAAATACGAATGGTGTCACCAATCCCTTGTTGCATTAACACTGAAAGCGCCGCAGCAGAAGAAACAATCCCCTTTGAACCCATACCCGCTTCAGTCAGACCCAAATGTAAGGCATAATCACAACGACTGGATAAGTCTTGATAAATGTTAATCAGTTCTTGTACGTTACTGATTTTACAGGACAGAATAATTTTATCTTTACCTAAACCTAACTCTTCAGCCTTAGCCGCGCTTTCTAACGCCGATAAAACAATCGCTTTACGGGTTACTGCCGCCAGCGGTTCTGGATGTTTTAACGCTCTGTTTTCATCTAACAAGCGGGTTAAAACGGCTTGATCTAAACTCCCCCCGTTTACACCAATACGGACGGGTTTGTTATATTGGCAAGCAAATTCAATCATTTGTTGAAATTGCGGGTCACGGCTTTTACCACGACCTACGTTACCCGGATTAATACGGTATTTATCCAAGGCTTCCGCGCAGTCGGGGTATTTTTCCAGTAACTTATGACCGTTAAAATGAAAATCACCTACGATAGGCACCGTACAGCCCTTTTGATTTAATGTATTGCGAATCTCAGCCACGGCTTTTGCGGCTTCTTCTGAGTTAACGGTAATACGTACCAACTCAGAACCTGCTGTTGCTAATTCGATAATTTGATTAACCGTCGCCGTGACATTTGCGGTATCCGTATTGGTCATGGATTGTACAACGATAGGCGCACCACCGCCCACTTTAACATCGCCGACTAAAACTTGATGGGTGATTTTTCTAAGGCTAATTGACATGGTCTAGATCTTTTAAAAAAGTTGCAGTTACTGATAAATTATACGCGATACATACGTATGAGCAGAGTTAAATTATTGGCTTTGCTTAAGGAGTGATTATTTAATCGCCTTTCTAATTCTTAACACAGTCGCTGCATTCAACTGCCCTACCCTAATGTGTCCTTCGCACAAGGCGCCTCTAAAACCCAGATAATCAGCCTGATAAGGTAATAATGAAGAAATATCGTCCAATCTCAATGAGCCTGCTAAACCACACAATAAATCCAAGGCTTTGGCTTGTTTAACAAATGCGGTCATTGCTACAGGAGACATCAACTGGGTTAATGAGCCACTTTTTTTATCCAGTGTATCCAACATAACGCCCGTAAATCGCGCTTCTTTCAAGGCTGTTAGCACAGAGTAATTAAGCGGAGTATCAGCAAATAACACCGCAATTAAACGATAACCTTGAGCTGTTAATAATGATAATTGGTTTAAAGTGCCTAGTCCATCATCACCGGGGAAAAAGCCGATTTTTACATAATCAACCCCCGTCTCAGCCATTGCCTTAACCGCATTAAAAACCAACTGCGGTTGCAGGGGTATATCGCCAATGGTCGCACTCACTGGACAGCGTCGATTAACTTCAATCACAATCTGCTGCACAGTGGCACTATCCAAGGCTCCTAAAGCACCCAAGGCCGGTTGTTTTAAGTCAATAATATCAACACCCGCCTCTAAAACTAACAGGGCTTCCGCTATACTGTTAACACTTGCCAACATCTTTGTCATACAGTGGCCTTCGCTTTAAATTGATCAATCACCGCCATTATCCAAGACCATGCTTCTAACTCTCTCTCGCCCGCTGTTTTTTCCAGACCTATACGTAGATAATGTATCTCTGCTTCAATTTTCTCTAAGGGCAACCAGTCTAGGCGACTAATTAATATAGCTGCTTCTAATACTGAATACTGTGCCCGATTAAAGCCTTTAAAAGGCGCATGATTGACGGTATGAACCGCTTTACAAAACAACTTGGGGCGAGTGGGATCATCCTCAACTCGCAGCAATTCCAGTTCAGTATGCGCTAAGGTTCCCGCTATGACTTGCCCCTTAATCAGATCCGCAGCCACTAAAGACCAATTTCGGCGACCGGTCAAACAGCCCGCAAAAATGCGCACATCATCACAATAATTAAGCACCGCCACCTTGGTTTCCAAGAGATTATTCAGTGTAGTAGACGGACGAAACGGCAGGATAATGATATCCTCGCCCACTCTATGAATACCCATGGGGGCTAAATGGGCGACACCCACGCTATTTTGAGTGGTAACAATCAGTTCTTGAATCATTTTTGTTTGTGTAAAGTAGTGCCTGCTGGCTTAAATGTATGCAGATCAATCACTGATTGCTGGGCTTGATCAGTCGCACACCCCCAAGTGAGGGCTTGATCTTGGGTAAAGCGTTTACCTAATTGCCAGGCAATTTCAGCTCTGGCTAATTCAACGCCCAAATAAAAGGCATGGCTGCCATCGGTTTCGACTTTAAGCTTAGGAAATAACACAAACGGCTCATGCGCACTGTGTATTCCGTCGCGATTAAAGATATGTACCCCTTCAACACTGGTTTGAATCCGAAAACTGGGATCGGTAATCTGCCCTGCCAGTTCTTTAATTTCTACCAAGGTATAGGGAAAAGGCGCGGTCTCATGCAAAGCCATCAAACCAGGATCAATGTGCTTGGGCAAAGTATCGTGTTGTTTAGCTGCAAACATGATTCGTCTGGCTAAATCGGCTTCTTTAATTGCACGACAGGCATGGCAACTGACTTCGGTTGCCAAGATATGATTGATATTCAGCTCTGAGCAAATGCCTAATAATAGCGCATTCATACCCGCCGTATCGGCATGGGTTAATTCGGTAATATTACCCACGCCCATCATCATCTCGATAGAGGGATATTTTTTTCTCACGGTATGATAACGCACCACCGAATCGGTAAAGCCGAAATGCAAGGGGTCTAAAATAGGATCAACAATAAAAGCCCGTTGCTTTTCCTGCATGATTTTAATAGCTCTATCCAGAGAGTCTAAATCTTCGTGCCGCTCTGGAATTATAATCGGTGTAGCAGCCACTTCATCAGCGATCCAGAGCGTACTTTCATGCAAACTAAGCATAAAGTCTGCACCCGCTTTACCGCCTCTTAATAAATCATTGGCCTCCAAAGAATCAATACTCACCGTAAAGCCTTCCTGCTTTAAGGCTTGAATGATTTCTTCCATGTGCGGAAAATCGGTACTTGGTAAGCAGCCAATATCGATCACATCAGCACCATTCTTTTTGTAATAATGGGCGCGTTTCACCACGTCTTCAACACCGACATGAGGCGCATCGACAATTTCAGCAAAGATCTTGACTTTGTAATGACTTAAGTCATGTTTTTGTGCAGCTTTACCAAAATACTGCGCTAAGTCTTTCAGCTCTTCTGGCCCTCGAACGATAGGTAAGCCTAAGCTTATTGATAAAGCCTCTAAATCGCCTCGGCACCGACCGGGTACAATCACGCGGTCTGCACCGAAGGTATCAGTCAAGCGTCGGGCGATCATATCGGCGGTCATTAACGCCGCCACTTTAAGCCCTAATTGATGCACGGTATAAGTAAACTCCGGCTGCATTTTTTCCAGAATACTGCGCAGTTGTTTTTCCGCTAACTTACCGGTCAGAAACAGTAAATGCTCGCTCATTCTATTGAACCGTCTTTAGCAACCACCGCCAAACGGGCTGTCACACTCGTTATTAACGCCTCAACGCTTTTAACGAGTTGTGTGTATTCAAGTGTGCTTAATTTTTCAGTTGCGTCTAAATCAATTTTACGAGGATACACCATCACCCGTTGACCTTTAGGTGCCGTGGTTTCCATTTCTGGAGCAATATCACAGGGATAAACAATACTGGGCACTCGACATTTTCCGGCTTGAGAATACAAATTAGTAACCAAAGAATCAGAGATACCGAGTACACACTTAGCCACGGTATTTGAGGTCGCGGGAGCCATCACAAAGGTATGATAATAGCCAGTATAGAAAAGCCCAACCGGCGGTGAAGAAGCCGCTTTATCCCGATACACCGGCATTTTTTCGCGGATATCAGCCAGTTTAAAACCATACATTTTAATCACTTCCTCTGCGGCCTGACTCAAATATAAGTCAACGTCATCAAGGGTCAGCAGGAAATTTAAGCATTCTTTTATGTAATGACCGGAACCCGTAATGGCCCAGGCAAGTCGTGGTTTATTCATGACATTATTCAGGATCGATAGTATCGGTCATTATACCTGAATCTATTGATCTCATTGCATAGGTGTATTATTTGCTTGTGCTGGATGATTCTAAATGCACAGTTAAACCTCGCGCTGTGTCCTGCTTTAGGTATGTAGCCGTGGTTGTCGAGGTTATTGAATCCGCAGAACCTTATAACCTCACTGTTTTTAGGTTACCTTGTGCTATTTGATTCTGCAGGGATTGCAGTATGTGGTTTTTTTATTTTTTATGGGATAATCCAATCTATCTCTACTAAAATGGATTGACTACCATGACTTTCCCAACGATTGAATCTTTTGTACGTAACGCACCTTTAGCCAGATTACAACGCTTACCGGGTAACACGACTAATGTTATTCTGGCAAAGATGGAGGGTAACAACCCTGCTGGATCAGTTAAAGACTTACCTGCACTAAGCATGATTAAACACGCTGAGGCCAGAGGTGAAATCAAACCGGGTGATCGCTTAATAGAAGCCACCAGTGGTAATACAGGCATTGCTTTAGCGATGGTAGCAGCTATCAAAGGCTATAAAATGACCTTAATCATGCCCGATAATATGAGTGATGAGCGTAAGGCATCAATGAAAGCCTACGGTGCTGAGATTATTCTTACGCCTGCTTCTGGTAGCATGGAGGCCGCGATTGATTTAGCCAGAGAGATGGAAGCCGCTGGACAAGGTCGCATTCTGGATCAATTCTCTAATCCTGATAATCCACTGGCCCATTATGAAAGTACCGGGCCAGAAATTTGGGAAGATACCCATGGCAAGGTCACTCATTTTGTCAGCTCAATGGGAACCACCGGGACTATTATGGGTACCTCAAGATATCTCAAAGAACAAAATCCCGGGATTCAAATTGTCGGCGTTCAGCCGGAAGGTGATTCTAAAATTCCTGGTATCAGACGTTGGCCCAAAGAATATCTGCCTAAGATATATCAGCCTGAGCGCGTTGATAGAATTATTGATATTAATCAACTGACCGCAGAAAACACCACACGTGCATTAGCGTCAGAAGAAGGTATTTTTGCCGGTGTTTCCTCGGGCGGTGCGGTGGCTGCTGCCTTAAAACTATCTGAAGAAGTCGAAAATTCAATCATCGTGGTTATTATCTGTGATCGAGGCGATCGCTATTTATCAACGGGTATATTTCCGGCTTAATCATTCTTTAAAAACTATATATTACAGATTGCATGTCAAAAAGAAGACCAAGAAAAAAGCAACTACCTGAAACGCCCGTTAAAGTGACCATTGAGTCTCTTGCCCATGATGG
The DNA here is from genome assembly GCA_903839855.1 of uncultured Methylococcaceae bacterium. Classification (GTDB taxonomy): domain Bacteria; phylum Pseudomonadota; class Gammaproteobacteria; order Methylococcales; family Methylomonadaceae; genus Methylobacter_C. The sequence continues at coordinate 12,700 of CAIMEB010000066.1, read as the reverse complement.
TCGTGGTGTTGCCCATGTTGAAGGCAAAGTCATTTTTATTGATGAAGCCTTACCAGGTGAAGAAGTCGAGTTTGTCTATACAGACAGCCGTAAGGATTACGCAGAAGGAAAAGTGGTTAGTCTGTTAAGCCGAGCGGCTGACAGGACTGAACCGTTATGTCCGCATTACGGTGTTTGTGGTGGCTGCAGTTTTCAGCATGTTGAATCTGCTGCACAAATTAGAATCAAGCAGGAATTACTTAACGAGCAGTTTAAACGTATTGGTAAGGTTGAAATACCTGAACTCTGGCAACCGTTGGAGGGTCCACATTGGGGCTATCGTCGTAAAGCCCGGATGGGTGTTAAGTATGTCGCCAAGAAAAACCGGGTTTTAGTTGGCTTTAGAGAACGGCGGCATCCTTATTTAGCGGAAATCGATAGTTGTGTGGTGATGCATCCTATCGTCGGTACCAAGCTGGTCGCACTGGGTGAAATGATTGCGGGTTTGACTATCAGAGACAAAATCCCGCAAATAGAAGTCGCCATTGGAGAAGAGCAGTGTGTGTTATCTTTTCGGGTGCTTGAGCCTGAGACTGCAGAAGATCAAGAGAAGATGCGTATTTTTGGACAGCAACATAACATGAGTTTATGTGTGCAATCGAAAGGCCCGGATACCATTGTGCCTTTAAACGGTGAACCTGAAGTGATTCCGACTTACGCATTACCTGACCAAGGTATTGAGTTTAAGTTTAGACCGGCCATGTTTACTCAGGTTAATTACGAAATTAACAAACAAATGATTAACCGGGTTTTGGAAACGCTGGATTTAAATGAAAATGACACCGTTCTGGATTTGTTTTGTGGCTTAGGTAACTTTACCTTGCCCATGGCAAAGTTTGCCGGACTCGTGGTGGGTATTGAAGGCGATCAACCGCTGGTTAATCATGCTAAAGAAAATGCCCGCTACAACAATATCAGCAATGTTGAGTTTTACGCGGCTGACTTAAGTAAAGATATCAGTGATCAACCCTGGGCTAATCGGAAATATAACAAAATCATGTTAGACCCTTCCAGAGCAGGGGCCTCTGAGGTTTTAAAGTATTTTAAAAAGTGGCAGCCCGAGCAAATTGTTTATGTGTCCTGTAATCCATCGACGCTGGCGCGTGATGCCGGGATTCTTGTCAATGAACTAGGCTATCAACTGGTTAAAGCCGGGGTGATGGATATGTTTCCTCAGACGGGGCATGTTGAGTCTATCGCGTTGTTTAAGAAATAGGGCTTTTATCAGTAGGGAACGTTATTTGACCGGTTGTGTTGTATTGTCTTTAAATCGGGTCAAAAATTCAGCTTCATCAAGTACTGTAATCCCTAAGGCTTGGGCGTTGGTTAGTTTAGAACCCGCGTCTTTGCCTGCAACTACACAGCTGGTTTTTTTTGATACCGAACCCGCTACTTTAGCCCCTAAGCTCTCTAGCAATGCCTTCGCTTCACTGCGGGTTAATTGCTCCAGTGTCCCTGTTAATACCCAGGTTTGTCCCAGTAAGATTTGTTGATTAACAGGTTCTTCAATTTCATCAGGCCATGTCACGCCTGCGTTCCTGATTGCTTTAATGATGGCTTGGTTCTTTTCATCATTAAAGAAATGCACGACATTTTGAGCCATAACAGGACCAATATCGGGAACTTGCAGTAGTTCTTCAAGCGACGCATGGACTATGGCATCTAAGGTTTTGAAGTGTTTGGCGAGGTATTTAGCGCCTTCTTCCCCAATTTCGTGAATACCTAAAGCGCCTATAAAGGTAGCGAGTCGGGTTGATTTAGATATTTCTATTGAGTCTAAAACATTTTGAGCGCTTTTTTCACCTTGGCCGTCCAAGGTGGCTATATCGTTAAGGCTGAGTGTATAAATATCGGCAATTGTTTTGAGCGTGCCATTATTATAAAGCACTTCAATGAGCTTGGTGCCCAAGTTATTAATATTCATAAACTTGCGTGATGCGTAATGTTTAATACGCTCAGCACCTTGAGCAGGGCAGGTTAAGCCCGCTGTGCAACGGAATGCTGCTTGTCCAGGGAGTCGTTCAACCGGGGCCTGACAGACGGGACACTGTTCCGGCATGATAATGGGTATTCTTTGAATGCCTTGGGTTATCACTTTAACCACTTTGGGAATCACATCACCGGCTCTTTGTATTTCGATGGCATCACCAATACAAAGATCTAAACGCTCGATTTCATCCATGTTGTGTAAAGTAGCATTGCTGACTGTAACACCACCGACAAAAACCGGTGACAAACGGGCGACGGGGGTTAACACACCGGTGCGACCAACCTGAAAATCAACAGCCAGTAATTGAGTGGTATCATTTTGAGCAGGAAACTTTCTAGCCACTGCCCATTTTGGGGAACGGGCAATAAAACCTAGGCGGGTTTGTAGGTTTAGTTCATCGACTTTATAAACGATACCATCAATTTCCATAGGTAGCTGTGTTCTAGCAGTTTCCATGACTTGATAATTACTCTCAAAGTTTTCAAAGCTTCCTTGAAAGTGATAACAATGAGGGTTTTTTCTAAAGCCGATTTGCTGTAAATAGCCGAGAATTTCAGAATGTAAACTAAATTGGCGTTCACCTTCATAAGCCCCGATGCCGTAAGGAATAAATTGTAAGTCCCGCTCGGCAGCAATCTTGGGGTTCATTTGCCGAATACTTCCTGCTGCTGCATTTCTTGGATTTACAAAGGTCTTACGATCATTTTCTAGGGCTAGCTTATTTAGTTTTTCAAAGGCTGCTTTGGGCATAAACGCTTCGCCGCGAACATCCAGTTGTTTCGGGGGATTTGCAGTAGCTAATTTAAGCGGAATAGATTTGATGGTTTTAATCGTGTGGGTGACATCTTCACCTATCTGGCCATCACCCCGTGTTGCGGCATAGCTTAAAAGTCCATTTTCATAATGGATGGTAATCGCAAGGCCATCCAGTTTAGGCTCGCTAAAAATAGTCAGGCTTGATGCATCGATCTCCAGGTCTTTAGCTGCTTTTTCAAAAAAAGCATTGGTTTCTTCTAGGCTAAAAGCATTAGCCAAAGAGAGCATCCGAATCTGGTGTTCGATTTTAGTGTAATCATCTATCGGTTTTGCACCCACCCTCTGGGACGGTGAATCAACGGTGATTAGCTCAGGGTGAGCGGCCTCTATCGATAGCAGCTCTTTAAAGGCGCGATCATATTCAGCATCAGAAACAAGGGGATTATCCAGCACATAATAGGCATGATCCCATTGGTTTATTTTAGCGATTAAATCGTAATAGACGGTGTTCAATGGCGTAAGCTTTAATATCAGTAAGAAAGCGTTAACGGTTTAAAGGGAGAGGGGGATAAACCGTTAACCCTAGGTTTACAAACTAAAACGAAGCGCCTGGATAGTGGCATCCGTTAATTTACGTTTATGATGATCCAAGATAGTCCCGTCTAATTCTATTGCTAGAAGCTGTAGGGTTTCTATGTAGTCATCAAAAATAATTTGAGCATCATCCAGCACACTAGGCTGCATAAAAAAGATTAAGCCAGGTGTAAAAAAGGACTCTAGGTTTCCTTCAGGGAAAGTCCCGGCTCCAGACATACTAGCAACCCCATAATCGACCAATCGCTTAGCGTCCAGGCGTTCATAAATTTTTAAACTGCCATACTCAAGTCCAACGATGCTAAAAGCATTAGCTAAATCAAGCCCATTAAAGCCTTCATCTGCATTTGCTATAAGACTAAACTGGATAATCGCTGGAGCAGATATCCGTGGCGAGGGATCAGGATCATCACTGTCATAAAAATCTTCATCCTGTTTAAGGGTACGAGCAGGATCCACCCCATCGTTTTCTGTTGAAACAGACGCTGCATATCTTTTACCCGGTTTGTTAATCCCCAGAAAATCATTATCTTCGCCTTCTTCTAGCTGTCTGTTTTTTAAATAACTCCAAGCCAATAGACCCATGACAATTATTAGACCCGTTCCAATAATTACAACTCTTAATAGTTCTTTATCCATTAGATTTCCGCCAGATTCACTGCTTCTTCAATATCAACTGCGACCATTCGGGACACACCCGGTTCTTTCATCGTTACGCCGACCAATTGTTGTGCAATTTCCATAGTGACTTTATTATGGGAAATATACAAAAACTGAACGGATGACGACATCTCTTCTACCATTTTTGAAAACCGTCCTACATTCGCATCGTCAAGTGGGGCATCAACCTCATCTAATAAGCAAAAAGGTGCTGGATTCAGTTCAAAAATTGAAAACACTAAGGCCACCGCTGTTAAGGCTTTTTCTCCTCCCGATAACAAATGAATCGTGCTATTTCGCTTTCCAGGAGGTCTAGCAATAATGTTCACACCTGATTCTAACAAATCTTGCTCGGTTAATTCCAGATAAGCTTGTCCGCCACCAAATAACTTTGGAAATTTTTCTTGTAATCCAGCGTTTATTTTATCGAATGTTTCTTTAAAACGCAGCCTACTTTCTTTATCAATTTTACTAATCGCCTGATCCAGTATTTGCAATGCCTCAATTAAGTCAGCATGTTGTTCATTAAGAAAGTTCATGCGTTCAGATTGGGCTTTATATTCTTCTATGGCTGTCAGGTTAATGGTGCCTAAGCGCTCAATTTGATTAGAAAGATCGTCAACTTTAATTTTCCAGTTTGATTCTTCGGCCTGTTCGGGTAATGTCTTCAAAACGTGCTCAGCATTTGCATCGATTTCTTTAAGTTGTTCATTAATGGTTTGCTGACGCACTTTACATTCTTGCAACTCAAACCGGATCGTATCCAGACCTTCTTTCTGTTTTTCCAAAGCGCGTTGTGTGTAAGTATGCTGTTCAGATAATTGGGTTATTTCAGCTTCTATAGTTTCTTGTAACTGGCGTTGAGATTTTAGCCTGAGTTCTATTTTATCTTTTTCGAGCGTTTTTTGCTTGAGTTGTTCTTTTTCGTTATCCAGAGGGGAGCGTGTTTGTTGCTGTTTTTTGTCAAGCGTGGCTAGCCACTCAACCGACTGTTGATGTTGACTCTTGAGTCGATCAATTTGTTTAACGGTTGCGCTTTCCGAGCTGCGTAAGGAGTCAATTTTTGCTTTTAATGAGTAGTTTTGCTGTGTGGCTTCGTTAACGGCCTGTTCAGTATTGGTCTGTTGGGATTGTAAACACCGATGAGCCTCTTCAAGTCTGAGCTTGATGTCTTCCTGCTGCGCTAATGTCGCTTCAGCTTCTTCCTGTAACAATCTGGATTCAGCTATTATCTCGGTATTTTCATTTATTTCACGTGTTATTTCTTCAAGATCGTTGGCAATTTGTTCGAGGCGATGCTGCTGATGTTCCCAGCGCGTAGAGTAAGCACTAAACTCCGCACTCTTTGACGATAGTTCTGCTCCCAGCTTATTGTCTTGCTGCTGGATAGATTCGCGTAAGATTTCAGCCTCTTTTAACTCAAGCTCAGTGCTGGAGAGTTGAAACTCAAAGTTATATATTTCTTCAGTCAATTCATCTTGACGGATTTTTAACAAACGTAACTCTTTCTCACGCTGCAAAATGCCCACTTTACTGTCTTTGGCGTGTGTTACTTTTAACCAGTTTGGGCCAAACCAAATACCTTCTGGCGTGATAGCAGACTGGTGTACACTCATTTTTTCGGCTAAGGCGATAGCTGCTTCATTAGTGTCTGCACAGTAAATATTGCTTAATAAGGCGCTAATATCCCAAGGCACTTTAACTTTATTCAGCAATAAGTTTGTGGTGTCCTGACGGTCAGATAAGTCATTCTTGGTGGCTTTTTGAACATTGAAAAGTGTTACTGATTCCTTCTGTAAACTATCTAAACCCTGAAAAACGGATTCGGGATTAGCTATACAAATAGCTTCTAAATAATTCCCTAATGCGGTTTCAACGGCTGTATCCCATCCAGAGTCAACTTCTAAAAACTCAGCCAGACGTTGGTTATCAGCTAAATTCATGGATTCTAGCCAAGTTGATAAATTTTTATTGTCTTTACCCATTGCGTGTTGTTGTAATAACTCCAATGAAGTTATTTTACCTTTGATACTATGGCTTTCAGAGCGACGCAGGTGAAGAGCGTCATGCAGTTGCTTTATCTGTAGTCGTTGCTCACGAATTTGATGATTTAATCGTTCTAATTGAGCCTGAAAGTCGTCTCGTTGAAAGCCGATAATCTCAATATCTGCATCCAGGGTTTCAAGGTCTGTTTGTAACTCACTGGAGGCCAGTGCCTCCTGTTCGCTGTGTAATTTATCCTGACGAATCTGTAATTGACGCAACTGATTTTCTAGCTGGATCATTTTGGTCTTATGCACTTCAGCTTGTTCTTTATTTTCGGAACTCAAGAACCGATAATCTTCCCATTGAACTTGCCATGCTGCTTTTTGTTGAAGGATTTCTTGTTGAAGTTGTAAAACATCAGCCTGTTTTTCTTCTGCAAACTGGAGGTCTTCTTCGGCTTCTAAAAGAGCTTGTTTCAAGTCTTCCAAGATTTGCAAATCAGATTCAAGTTGATTCAATGACTGCTCTGCCTGAAGTTGGGTGCGTTTAATATCATGTAAGGTTTCTTCGTAGCTGACTTCATGATGCTTAATGGCTTGCTGTAAACCACCCACCTCAGCAACGATCGTATAATAATCACCTTGGGCTTTATTAAATAGCTGTTGTTGGGCTTTATGTTCAGCACGTTTTAATTCAACCGCTTTTTCAATATCCCGAACGTCTACAAATAAGCGGTTATATTCGTTAGCCACCTCGTGAAGTTTGTGTTCCTGTTGCTTGCTGGTTTGATAAAACGCATTCCAGCGCATCGCCAATAATTCAAGCCGAAACTGACGCTCCTGTTTTTTTAGCTCAGTATATTTCTCTGCTTTCTCTGCCTGTTTTTGTAAATGCTTCAGTTGTTTTTCAACTTCTTCCCGCAAGTCATCAAGGCGTTCCAGATTTTCCCGGGTGTGTTTCATTCGAATTTCTGTTTCACTGCGGCGCTCTTTATATTTTGAAATACCCGCTGCTTCTTCGATATGCACTCTCAGTTCATCGGGTTTGGCCTCAACCATGCGAGAGATGGTGCCTTGCTCAATAATGGCATAGCTTCTTGAACCTAAACCGGTTCCTAAAAATAAATCAGTAATATCTTTACGTCGACAGCGTGAGCCATTGAGTAAAAATAAGGATTGACCATCCCGACTCACTTGACGTTTGATAGCAATGGAATCATATTGTGCATATTCGCCACCCAATTTGCCGGCAGAGTTATCAAAGATAAGTTCGACCGACGCTGTGCTAACAGGTTTTCTACCGGATGAGCCATTAAAGATGACATCCGCCATATTACCGCCGCGTAAGTGTTTGGCCGAGCTTTCGCCCATAACCCAACGAACGGCATCAATAATATTGGATTTACCACAACCATTGGGGCCTACTATAGCCGTTAAATTTCCGTGTATGGGGATGACTGTTGAATCAACAAATGATTTAAAGCCCGACAGTTTAATCTTTTCCAACTTCATATCTGGGTATAAACGTCCTGTATTTGGGTTAATAAACTAAGCATTATCGATGAATTTGCATTAAATTTCGACCGTTCTGTTAACAAGTAGGTTGCGCTAATGCCATTAAGTTAGGGAGGTAGGTTAACTGTGGGAGTGGTATTAGTGTAGCGTGTCTGAACGGGCAATCCTCTCTTCCTGGAGTAGTATGCTGACATCTACTTTATCAAAGACATAGTGTTCGCCACAAAACTCACAGCCCACATCAATTTTTCCTTGTTCTTCCAATATAGACTCAAGTTCTTCAGCACCCAAAGCGCGTAAGGTTCTTTCTATTCTTGCTCGACCACAAGAGCATTCAAATTGAACGGGTTCACTATCAAACAGTCTGATTTGATCTTCATTGAATAAATTATAAAGGAGTTCTTCGCAATTCCACTCTAATAACTCGTGTTCTGTAATCGTGTTTGCTAATATCTCAACCCGTTCCCAGTCAGCAGTATCGCTATTTTGTGAGGGTAATTCCTGAAGCAGTAAACCTACGGCATGGGTTTTATTGGCAAATAGCCATAATCGGGTATTGAGTTGCTCGGATTGTTCAAAATAAGTTTGTAAAGCGGCTGCTAAATTTCCGCCTTCTAAGGGTACAATACCTTGGTAAGGTTGTCCCTCATCGGGTTCAATAGTTAATACCAGTTGACCTTTTCCAAAGGTTGATTCCAGCGAGCCGTTAGCAACTTCATCCTTGCAACGTATTAATCCCCGAATTTTTTTATCGTGAGTTGATTGGGCAACCAATGCTTTAAAGTCACCATCACCTTGAGCCTGAAGTATCATTGAGCCACTGAACTTGATGGTGGCTGACAGCATAACAACAGCCGCCAAGCCTTGTCCTAATAGTAATTGTGCATTCTCAGAGCCTTGTTGATGTTGCTTTGCGGTTTGCCAACTGGTATTGAGTTTTACCCACTCACCTCGGATACCTAGTGTTTCAAATAAAAAGCGGCGTAAAACATCTTGCTCTATCATTAATCCCTCTTTAAAAAGTTGGGTTGCTATAATCCAAAAAAACAGTAAGATGAAAACAAATAATAACTCACTAGCTACCAAATATCATAGACTATGATTTTAACATTAAATAAGCTTAGGTGCTCTTTACCTGAACCTTCAAAAGCATTACCGGGTAGAGATACTCCAATGGTGATCACTAATCATCATTTTGTAACAGGCTATCCTATTGCGCCACCTTTTCCTACCCATTTACACCAGGCCTGTTTTGGTATGGGCTGTTTTTGGGGTGTTGAACGAAGATTCTGGCAACAACCGGGTGTGGTCAGTACCGCAGTGGGTTATAGCGGTGGCTATACGCCCAATCCGACGTATGAAGAAGTCTGTACCGGATTTACGGGACACAATGAAGTGGTGAAAGTAATTTATGACCCAGAAATGACGTCTTACGCTGAATTGCTCAGAGTATTCTGGACTTCGCATAATCCGACTCAAGGGATGAGCCAGGGCAATGACGTGGGCACACAATATCGCTCTGGAATTTATACGAATAGTGAAGAGCAGCTTGCTGAGGCATTAACATCAAAACAGCATTATCAGGTACTTTTAACTCAGGCAGGATTTAATTCAATAACAACAGAAATTAGATCGGCAGGTGTTTTTTATTATGCAGAAGATTATCATCAGCAATATCTTGCCAAAGAGCCGATGGGATATTGTGGCTTGAAAGGCTTAGGTGTTAGTTTTGCGTAACAATTGACGGTATGACAGGCAAAAAAAAGGCGGTAATTAAACCGCCTCAAAGCTATTAGGAGTGATATAACGCAACTTTCAGCTGAAAAGCTTTATCAGAGCTTTAAAAGTTAGGTTAATAATATCAACAGTTAATGCAATTAAAAATGTGACATATTGTCGCAGCCCATTATTTAGAGTATAAGGCATTAAAAAAGGGTACTTTAATCTGACATTCTTTAGGTTTTAAACCTTTCTCTTTCAAATCTTAGCCATTTTTATCTATAAATGCTTTCACATATATCACCAAAATCAGAAGTTTCTGTTCGGCAAAACCTTAAGTGGCTGTATATTCTTAGAAACCTGATGATATGTTGCGAAGTATTGCTGATTGTTTTATCTGTACATGGTCTTGGAATACGTCTACCGGAACAGCAGCTTTGGTTGGTCGTTTTAGCGACAGGTGCAGCCAATTTATATACCTCAATGCGTATGCAGGCAGATGATCTGGTGACAGAGCTGGAGATTTTCTCACAAATATCCCTGGATGTATTTGCTATTGCTGCGTTATTGTATTTGACTGGAGGTGCCTCGAATCCCATTACCTGGGTGTTTTTGTTGCCTTTAATTATTACCGCCATTATGTTACCACAGGCCTATGCCTGGTATATGGTGATATTAACCACATCCCTGTATACGATGTTAATTGCTTTTAATGTGCCTTTGCCATCGATAGAACCCCACATGCCTGATCCGGCCTTAATGAAAACGAATACCGAGGGTTATCTATTGTTACAACATGCGCATGTAATGAATGATAAAAGCTATTTTAGCTTACACATGTTTGGGATGTGGTTTGGATTTGTATTCAGTGCAGGTTTAGTCGCTTTTTTTGTTGTCGAACTGGCTAGAACCCTTAGGGTTCAAGAGCGAAGCCTTGCCAAAGCACGGGAGAATGCTTTAAGAGATGAACGAGTAATTGCTTTGGGTACTCTGGCGGCCAGTGCAGCTCATGATATGGGAACGCCTTTGGGAACTATAGCGATTGTTTCTCATGAATTGAGTCAAGAATACCCCAGTCATCGTTACCCAGAGCTTTATGAAAAGATGTCAATCATTCAACAACAAATCAATCGCTGCAAGGAAGCGCTTTCTGTGATGTCGGCATCTGCCGGGGAAGTGCGTGCAGAATCAGGGAGTGTGATGTTACTGATTGAGTATATTGATGATGTCATCAAGCAATGGCGTACTCACGAATCAGCTGTAAAGCTCAGTTATTTTATTGATCCTCATATTGAAACTGATGCTAAAATTATCGCTGAGCGCACCTTAACGCATTCACTGATTAATATTTTAAATAATGCGGCTGAAGCGTCTCCCCCTGAATTGGGTATTGAGTTTCATGCGAGTTGGGATTTAAATACTATTAAGATTAGGATTAGAGATTTTGGTCCGGGTTTTCCACCAGAGATCGTTGAGTTTGCGGGTAAGCAACCGGTTGTTAGTAAAAAACGCGGTTTGGGGGTTGGTTTGTTTTTGACGTATTCCACGATTACCCGTTTAGGCGGCATTATTAAACATTACAATAGCGATTCAGGGGGAGCTATTGTTGAAATTACACTCCCTCTCTTAAATACAGAGACTACTGATGTCAATTTTGGAAACGGATAATCCTCGTCTGTTACTGGTCGATGATGACGAAACCTTTTGTAAGGTTTTGAAATCAGCACTAGAAAAAAGAAATTACGATGTTGTCATGGCCACCACTGTCGCAGACGGTCTTTTTATGGCTGAAAAACATATTCCTGAATATGCTGTTATTGATTTACGTATTGGTTATGAATCCGGCTTAGAGCTGGTAAAAAAGCTGATTTCTTTAGATGATAATACACGCATTGTTATGCTGACGGGGTTTGCTAGTATCGCTACTGCGGTTGAGGCGATAAAGCTTGGCGCGATTCATTATTTAACTAAGCCTGCCAACGCCGATGAAATAGTGACCGCGTTGAATAAAAATGAAGGTGATTCTTCCGTGCTGATTAGTGAAAACCCCTTATCGGTAAAACGGTTAGAATGGGAGCATTTACAGAAAGTATTGATGCAACATGACGGTAATATCTCTGCAGCGGCCAGAGCCTTAAATATGCATCGGCGGACACTGCAAAGAAAGCTGGATAAGAAACCCGTACGGGAATAAGTGGTAACTATTATGTCTCTGTACCCCAAAGAACTATTTGATCAAGAGTGTCGTCAGTGTAAACGTCTAAATGATTTTTTGTGTGAGGTTAAACAACAATATCCTGCTTATCATGCGCGGCCTGTTGCGCCTTTTGGTGATAAAAATCCTCGTTTGTTGATTGTCGGTTTAGCACCTGGTTTACATGGGGCTAATGCGACAGGTAGACCTTTTACGTTAGATTATGCGGGTTTGTTGCTGTATCAAGCCTTGTATGAATTTGGTTACAGTAATCAATTAAAGTCAGAATCATTAAGCGATGGTTTAGTGTTAAAAGGGTGTCGAATTACAAATGCTGTTAAATGTTTACCGCCGCAAAATAAACCGACTGGGGAAGAAATAAACCAGTGTAATCAATTTCTGGCGGCGGAGTTAAATACATTAGCCAATAATACCGTTATTTTAGCCTTGGGCACAGTTGCCCATCAGGCTGTGTTAAAGGCTTATAAATTAAAGGCGAGTAGTGCGCCTTTTTCACATAATATGCAACATCAACTGCCAAAAGATCAAATATTAATAGATTCTTATCATACCAGTCGTTACAACGTGCAAACAAAGCGTCTGACAAAAGACATGTTTTCAGACGTGTTTCGTCGTATTGGGAAGTTGTTAGAGGCTTAGCTTAGAGTTGCCCTCTTCATCATGGCTAGTTCATATCATTAGAATGATGTTCTTCGGTAATTGTTACGTCCCTGAAGGATACAGATGTTCAGAACCAGTAATAACATTACCAAACGTAATTGGACTAAATCCTGCGTATTAATAGAGATCAACGCGCGTAACGATAAAAAGAATAAGGCGATAGGCTTTACATACCATTGATTCGTGCGTGTGCCGTTAAGCCAACCGTGTCATGAAAGCAGCGTCTTAATCTCTTGCACAGAGAGCTTTGTGATATCCGCTATCAGGCTAATGTCAAAGCCTCTGCTTAACATTGATTTAGCCACTTCAAACTTTTCGTCTAACTGACCCTCAAGCTTACCTTCTATTAATCCCTCAAGCTTACCTTCGATTAATCCTTCAGTTTTACCTTCAACCTTGCCCTCTTGATATGCCGTATCTAATACCGCTTTAGCTTCGTTATAAGACAACACGCTCTTGATATAAGCATCGTATTGGTCGGCATTGAGGTGCGCAATACTGGCAATCTCAAAGCCTTTGGTAAAGATAGGTTCATTTAAAATAGCCGGGATATGATCAAAGTCTTCC
>CAIMEB010000065.1 GCA_903839855.1 uncultured Methylococcaceae bacterium | reverse complement strand
TTTCTTAAATTTAAGAAACAGCTAAGCCGTTTATCTTTAAAGTCACTGGCCGTTTTTTAATGGCTACGGTAGCTTGTTGTTAATTTTTTATTGACATCAAAAGTGTCAACTACTTTTAGGCTGCTATGAAGGATGCCTAAACATGTTTATGAAAAATTAACTATTAATTGAGGATATTAACATGATTATAGAGCTGACAATTAATTTGTGTCTGAAAATAATATTATGACATGCTAAATAAGCAACGGCTCACCGTTTTCATTAACGACTTTGGAAGCTGAAGCTGAATCTGGATTACCTCGACCATTTTTAAATATTAGATTAGTGGTGTGATCAGGATATAAACTTACGTTGGGCTTGACGCCAGTCGTCATTTTAACTCAGACTGTCTTAGTGGCAAGTATGGATTTATGTTTTTCGGGAAGTTGTCAAAAGAGGGTATTCATTGTATAATCAAAAACTGTAAATTGGTTGACAAGTTTAAACTTAATCGTTTTAAACTGTGAGCATTTTGTAGCGCATTGCCGGGATGGTGGAATTGGTAGACACGCTAGCTTCAGGTGCTAGTGGGCGTAAGCCCGTGGAGGTTCAAATCCTCTTCTCGGTACCAAGCTTAAGGCCGACTATAATTGAGTGTTTTTTTAATGTCAATTAGACTTGTCAAGAATAGGCAATTAGTGTCTAAACTTGAAAGTACAATGGAATAAATCCAAGTAATTTAACTATGAAAAAGGCAACGATTTAAGTTTACTCCGACCCTAATCCCATTATGCCATAGCTGAAATTCTGCCCGTTAATCTACCTAAAGCAGTTAAATCTATCGACAATACAAAAAGTGCTTCGAATGTAGCCGTTCAATTCAACAAAAATGGCTTTGTTTATACTTTTGACCGCACAACAGGTACCCTGATTTCTGCAGATCAGTTTAAAGATCAAAATTGGGCACCCGGTGGTATTGATACCGTATCCGATCCAAGTATAGCGAATACAGCCACCAAGCTAAATACAGCTGGATTACCGCTTCTTAACGATGGCAAACCGGCAACTTCAGTGACTGATTCTACAGGTAAAGTAATTCCCGGAACTAATCCCAATTACAACCATACTAATACCTGGGGAAACACAGTCTGCCCATCACCCTTAGGCGCACACGGCTGGGAACCCAGTTCTTATTCACCAAAATCAACCTCGGCTAACCCTAGTGGATTATTCTTTGTCCCGACTTTCAATTTTTGCGCGTCTATTGCGGTAAATAAAGCTCAATTCATATCAGGTGCTCCCTATATGGGTATGGATATGGCCTTGACTTTGCAGCCTGGGGCTAAAGGACAAGGCACTTTGTTAGCCTGGGATCCCTATAATCATAAACCAGCTTGGAAAGTGGATGAAGCCTATCCTATCTATGGTGGAATCCTGTCCACTGCGGGTGATATCGTTTTTTATACAACATTAGATAAGAGCTTTAAAGCAATAAACTCAAACACCAGTGCACCGTTATTTAAAGCTTCATTAAAATGTAGCTCTGTAGGAAACCCGATGACTTTTAGTGATGGTGGTTCTCAATATGTAGCTATTTACAGTGGTATTGCAAAAAGTACTGGCCTGATGGCTACTGATAAGGGGGCTTGCAGTGATACAGCTACCAAAGGTGCGCTGATTTACGTTTATGGGTTATAAACCTTTTAAAACCATGCAAGCACCTATAAAACATAGTATTAAACAGAGTACCGCTATGCTTTGTGTTTCATTTGCGCTTTTAGTTAATTTTAACGTAAGCGCCAATGGGTCATTAAAGGTCTGTGCTGAAGCTAATAACCTACCCTTTTCAAATGATAAGGGCGAAGGTTTTGAAAATAAAATTGCAGAAGTTTTGGCGAAAGATCTTAAGACTTCTGTAGCTTATATCTGGCAACGACAAGGTGAAGGCTTTATCCGCCAAACCCTGGGAACAGGCGCATGTGATGTGGTTATAGGTGTTCCGGCCCAGTTAGGAGGAAATACCCTGATAACACAAGCTTATTATCGATCGTATTACGCAATCGTAACTCGAAGATCTAGGCATCTTAATTTACGCTCTTATGATGATCCGAAATGGCGAGATATTAAAGTAGGGCTGCATTCCGTTGGTAATGATGGTGCGAACTCACCACCCGCGCAGGCTTTGGGTCTACATGATTTAGGTAATCAAGTAGTAGGATTCACTCTATGGGGATCGGACGAACAAAAAGATCCTCAGGGGGACGTGATTAAAGCAGTTGCGGATGGCACGATTGACGCAGCCATTGTG
>CAIMEB010000064.1 GCA_903839855.1 uncultured Methylococcaceae bacterium | reverse complement strand
GAAGGATGTTCCATGAATTGTTGGTATAACTGTTCAACTTCGGCCTCTGTGAATTTGATTTTAAGCATGTCATATTTTTAGGTAAATTGGAGCATTATACCTCTTTCATTTTCCGCATCTGTGACCGCGCCGAGTATAGTGGGGCTTACCCAAACGGATGTAAAAAGCTGTTTAGCCTTTGCAATGTCAGGACAACTGGGATTGTTATTTATAGAATGTGGCTTAGGCTTCTGGCAATTCGCTAAATGGCATCTTTGCGCCCATGCCATTATTCGCACTTATTCGTTCTTAACAGCACCCTCATTAATGCACAACGTGTACGAAAACCCAATCAAACCGGTGAGCCCAGTTATCGCGAAACAGCGCTGGGCATACACCGCTTCCTTGCAACGATTCTGGTTAGATCAACTCACAGACTGGACATTGATTAGACCTATTCGCCGCTTGGCACAGGATCTTAGTTACTTTGATGACCATGTCATTGATCACCTTGCAGGCATACCTAAACCGGCAATCAACTCGATATCGTCCTTAGCGGAACTGGAAGAAAGACTAATTAGTGCGTCCCTGGACAATGACAATCCTTCGCCCTCGTTTTCTTACAGCAATGGGCTTATAGGTAAAATCACCGAAACATTTGCCAGTATCACACATGGATTTGAAGACCGCGTTGTCTTAGGTGGATTGGGCAAAGGTACTATTAACATAGGTCGCAAATTAGGACAGAGCGCTAATAAATTTGAGCTATTAGTCCTAAGACCGCGCTACCTGGTGTTATTTGTATGCATTACCTTGTCACTGGCTTTTTGAGATGATAATGGATACCTCAATGACTTATGGCTTGGATACCCTCTCGTTTCCCTTACTAACCACATTGACACTGGTGCCGCTTGCCAGTATGGTGGCCATATTACTCTCTAAAACATTAACAACTGCCTTACGCATTGGCTTTGTCGGTACGTTAATCACTGGCTTGCTCAGCCTTTATCTACTGCTTATATTTAATACCGACAATTCTGATATTCAACTTGTAGAAAAAGCCCACTTCGCTTGGTTAAGTTACTGTGTGGGCATTGATGGAGCCAATATTTTATTTATCCCTTTAACTGCAATCTTAACGTTACTCGCGTTAATCTACACCTTAATTACCCGGCATGTCATCGATCGTTTGTTCATCGCGTGCTTACTAGGGTACGAAGGCATTCTGATGGGTGCGTTTACCGCACTTAATTTACTGCAATTCTGGTTCTGGTGTGTATTGGAACCTATTCCCCTGATTTTATTAACTCGACATGCGGGCACAGGGCACAACCGAGGCTGGACTATTACCTTGTTAATGCAATATTGGGGCAGTGGTTTATTGATGACCTTAGTGGGCTTTTTATTACTCGCCTTTGGCTTGATTGATTCGGAACATGCGCTCACCTTCGACTGGTTAACGCTTAAACAAAACAACGCTTATTTACACGACGAAGTGTTAATCTTTGTTCTGTTATTCTTTGGCTTTGCTATCAGAATGCCCTTATTTCCCTTTCACGGCTGGTTACCCTTACTGGCCGAACAAGGCACGGTGGCAACTGGTACTATTTTTATTGTAGGCTTAAAGCTAGGTATTTATGCTGTTATTCGTTTTATATTACCATTAGTACCGGGGGTCGCAGAACAATGGACGCAATTTGTACTGATATTAAGTTTAATCAGTATCTTCTATGGTGCGTTACTGGCGTTAATGCAGATTAATATCCGTCGTTTACTGGCTTTTTCAGTACTTAGTCATAACGGTATGTTGGTCATTGGTATTTTCTGCTTTAATGAATTTGGCCTGGAAGGTAGTCTCTTACTGTCTATTGCTTATGGACTGGCTACCGCAGGCATGTTATTCAGTGTAGGTTTGATTTATGAGCGTACCCGTACCGCTTTTATCCCTCGACTGGGCGGACTCTTTGACACCAACTCGACTATCGCGCTACTTTTTTTAATCTCCGCAATCAGCACTATGGTCATGCCTGGCACACCCGGTTATGACGCCGCACACTTACTCATTGAAGGCGTTATTGAAGAAGACGGCTGGTTATTAGCGATTGCCATATTAATGGGTAACGTACTGGCTACAGCCTTCTTACTACGTGCATTTCAACAAATGTTTATAGCCTCACCTAAACGCAGACAACAACCCCATAGTACAAATCATCACCCGGTTAGAGTCGAACGTATCATTACGCTAGTGATTTGTGGCTTACTGATCATTACTGGCTTTTACTCAACCCCTTGGCTTAATTTTATTGACCAAGAGGCTACCGATATTAGGGCCCATTACCCGATACACAGTTCTCAGCAAGAAGGACATCTCTCCAAAACCATTAAGGCTAATTAGTGCCTGAACGGTAATCTATAATCTAATATAAAACAATAAGTTGTGATATAATACACATCTGAATATTAACTATCCTGATTCTGGCTTAAAACATGCTTATTTAAACAACTTATTGATAAAAAAGGCTTTATT
>CAIMEB010000063.1 GCA_903839855.1 uncultured Methylococcaceae bacterium | reverse complement strand
TTTCGTTCGACTCAGGACTTGGTTAAAGCCGTGAACCAGTTGTTTTTGTCGGCGGATGCAAAACAAGCCAAGGGCGCATTTTTATTCAAGAAAGCAGATGAACCGAATCCGTTACCGTTTGTTGATGTTAAAGCAAAAGGTAGAGATGATGTTTGGGTAATTAAGGGGCAAGCGGCTTCCGCTTTAACTTGTTGGACGTGGGACTCGCCTGAAGCCATTTCTCAAACACCTTATCGGGAAACAATGGCAGAAATAACCGCCAGTGAAATTATTCAACTGCTTAACTCAGCACCTGATAACCGTACTGGCTTCATGAACCACGAAAGCAATGGTTTTAAACCCTTGCAACCCAGCGATATTGCTATTCTGGTGCGTACCGGTAATGAAGCTAAAATGATGCGTAAAGCCTTGGCTAAACGACAACTGTCGAGTGTTTATTTATCCGAACGTGATTCTATTTATACCAGTCGGGAAGCTGCCGATGTTTTACTTTGGTTAAAAGCCTTAGCCGAGCCACGGAATGAGTTTAAAGTGAGGGCGGCTTTATCGACGGCTACTTTTGGTTTTACCTATCAACAATTACAGCATTTTGCGGTGGATGAAGCCAGTTGGGAAGTACAACTGGATCGATTCAATCGTTATCATTTACGCTGGCAACAAGAAGGTATCTTGCCGGCACTGCGTCTTTTGATTAATGATTTTGGCTTACATTCTACCAATTTATATGCCAGTGACGGTGAGCGCTGCTTAACCAATTTATTGCATATAGCCGAGTTATTACAAAAAGCCAGTACCCAGTTAGAAGGTGAGCAAGCCTTGATTCGGTATTTGGCTGAAGCGGTTGCAGACGAACATCAGGCCACGGATGAAAATATCTTACGACTAGAAAGTGATGCCAATTTAATTAAGATAGTGACGATTCATAAGTCTAAAGGCTTGGAATATCCGTTAGTCTTTTTGCCTTTTATTTGCAGCTTTAGAGAACCTAGTTCCAAGGACATTTATTATCGTTATCACGATGACAACAATGTGCTACAGGTAGACTTAAATAAATCAGACACCAGTAAATCATTAGCCGATACCGAACGTTTACAAGAAGATTTACGCTTGCTGTATGTGGCAATGACACGGGCACGGTATGCGTGTTGGTTAGGGTTGGCACCGGTTAAAAGTGGTAACACGAAAGCCTGTCAATTAGAGAAAAGTGCGATAGGCTATTTATTGGGTTGGCAATCCGAGCAGGCTGCGCAGACCTTGCGTGATCAATTAATAGCCATGAAGGGTGATTGTGAGTCTATAACCATTGAAGTATTGCCAGAGGTTAGTGATGAATGGTATCAACCGGTATTGTCTGAGCAATTAGTCGGTGCACCGCGTATTGCAAAGACACGAATTGCAGATAATTGGTGGATTGCCAGTTACAGTGCCTTAAAACACAGCGAGTATGCAATTCCAGTGGCAACAGCAGCAGCGGCGCTTATTGCAGCGGCGCTTATTAATGTATCAGAAGAGCCCGAAAATGCCGGTCAAGATACTCAAGGCGATGAAATAGAAGGGACTGAAGATGAGACTGGCAGTCGTCCTTCAAAGGAACTGACGATTTATAATCTACCCAGAGGCGCAGGCCCCGGCGTATTAATACACAGTTTATTAGAACAATGCGGTCGGGAGGGTTTTAAAGCCAGTTATGCCAATGCTGATAATACCCGAAAACGGATTGATAAACTGTTTAATCAAGCCGCCTGGGAAGGAAAAACCGAGTTGGTTGCTACAGCCCTGGAACACTGGTTATCGATGCCATTATTGGACGGTGACACGGTCAGTTTAGCAGACTTGGAAGAAGGCCAGTATCGAGTGGAGATGGAGTTTTTAATCGGCGCTGAAAAAGTGAATGTATTGACCGTGGATCAATTAGTAAATGACTCTATTTATGCGGGGCAGGCGAGGCCCAAGCTAAACCCTAATACCGTGCATGGTTTAATGAAGGGCTTTATTGACCTCGTGTTTGTCCATAACAAGCAATATTATGTAGCCGATTACAAGTTTAACAGTCTGGGCAGCAATGACCTGGCCTATACTAAGCCGAATCTGGAAGCGGCGATGTTACACAAGCGTTATGATCTGCAATTGGTGATTTATGTTTTGGCTTTACATCGACTCCTTAAGAGTCGTTTAGGCGAGACTTATGACTATGATAGTCATATCGGTGGCGGTGTGTATTTATTCTTGCGTGGTAGCCAAAGTGCTTCTGGAGGACGGGTCGTCAATAAACCACCTAAAGTACTGATTGAAGCTTTAGATGATTTATTTGCCGGAACAGTTTCTAGTGGAGACAATCTATGAGCTTAAAACCATTAGTCACCGGCTTTGATGCAAAGCTACAGACCTGGCTTAGTTATGGTTGGTTGAGTCATACCGATCGCGCTTTTGTGACGTTTATAGCGCATCAGGAACCGTCGGATAATGAACTATTATTGTGGGCGTCTGCCCTGGTAAGTCAGCAGTTAGGTTTAGGCGAAGTGTATCTGGATTTAGCAAGACTTGCTCAACAGACCGAAAGCACGTTAGGAATTAGTGTTACGGATGAAGATCAGGCTAAAGATCCCAGTCTGGCAACCATTAAATCCTATACGCTGGCTGATTGGCAACGGGGATTAATGGCGGCAACCGTGGTCGGAACGGGAGAAGGGTGTTCTCCTCTGGTTTTATCCGGTGAGCGATTATATTTAAGACGTTATTGGCAATGCCAACAAGTGCTTAATCAAGCCATTCAAGCGCGTGTCATACAGCGCAGGACTGAATTGCCAGATGCTTTAACAGCGGAAATAGACGCATTATTTTCCAGTAATCAACAATCCCCTGATTGGCAAAAGATTGCTTGTGTTATTGCGTTACGCGCCAAGTTTAGCATTATTACCGGTGGTCCTGGTACCGGTAAAACCACTACATTAACCAAATTATTGGCTATTCTGGTTAAGCTCTATCGTATTGAACACCCAGAGAAACACCCCTTAACTATTTTATTAGCCGCACCCACCGGCAAAGCCGCTGCCCGGGTGAGTGAGTCGATTAATAAAGCCATTGAAGATTTACCGCTTGCTGAGGACATTAAAGCCGTCATGCCCACTAAGGCCAGTACCTTACATCGTTTATTAGGCAGTCGTCATGATACCCGGCAATTTCGACACCATCGTAATAACCCCTTAGTCGCGGATATTGTTATCGTCGATGAAGCGTCAATGATTGATTTAGAAATGATGGCGGCTTTATTGGAGGCGTTGCCGAGTGAAGCGACCTTAATTTTATTGGGTGATAAGGATCAATTGGCTTCGGTTGAAGCGGGTTCTGTGTTAGGTGACTTGTGTCAGGGTGCCGTTAATATCGCTTATGATGCTGAAACCTGTGCGTGGATAAAAGCATACGTAGGCGAAAACTTAGCCATTAATCAAGCACTGACAGCGAATACGGCTATCAATCAGCAAACGATTATGCTGTTGCACAGTTATCGCTTTGGCTCAAACAGTGGTATTGGACAATTAGCCAAAGCCGTGAACAGGGGTGATTATAGGGCGGCTCAAGCTATTTTAGACGATTCAAGTTATGTTGACTTAAAGCCTCGATTACTTGACGAGCAGCCCATTATAAACGTATTATCCAGCAAAGAGTCAGCCGAGCGATTGTTAAAGCAATTAGTGCTGGCAAACTGGGGGAGCAGTGATGATGGTAAGCCTCAGCTTTGTCAAGGTTATGGTTATTATCGCGCGCTGATTAAAGCGCGTCCTAAAGATCCTCAGCCTGAACTGATTAATGCCTGGGCTGCCCAAGTGCTAAAAGGCTTTGATACCTTTCGGGTGTTATGTGCTTTGCGTAAAGGGCTTTGGGGGGTGGACGGTTTAAATGAGCGCATTGAAAACTGGTTGGTCGGCGAGCAGCCACCACAACTGTGGTACGAAGGTCGTCCGGTGATGATTACCAGTAACGATTATACGCTGGGCTTAATGAATGGCGATATTGGCATTGCCTTAAGAGATCATACCGGTAAATTGCGGGTGGTGTTTTTGTCCAGTGAGGGTGAGCAAATGCAGGGCTTGCATTGGGTGTCTCCGTTACGCCTGCCTAATGTAGAAACGGCCTATGCCATGACCGTGCATAAATCGCAAGGCTCTGAATTTAACCATGTGGCTTTAGTATTGCCTGAAACGCTTAACAGGGTATTAACACGTGAGTTGATTTACACAGGGCTTACCCGGTCTAAAGAAAATTTTAGCTTAATAGAAACACAAGCGGGTGTTTTTACGGAAGCGATTAAAGTAAGTTGTGTTAATTGAGTTTTTTGTTTTTATCTTCATCAGGAGTGCTTATGAACATTAAGTATGGTTTATTAGATAAACCGGGCAATATCGTTGATTCAGATGAGTTTCAGGAAATGGTTGCTATCAATGCATACTACAAAGCCGAGAAAAGAGGCTTGGAACCTAATCACGAGATTGATGACTGGATCGAAGCGGAGCAGGACATAAAAAATCAGTTTCGTAGTAGACCCAAGTAATTTAATCCGCAGGATACAGGCTTTTAGATGGAGATTTTTAAACCAATATTGTGTGGACTTATTTGCGCTCTTGCCTTGTCAGGCTGCGCCAGCTTTAAGATGTTAAATGCCCGCATGCCGTTACCTCAACGAGTTTATATTTATAGTGGCACCCGACTTGATTGGGCGACATTTAATGAAAACGACGCGGCGCTTACCAAGTACAAGGTAACTCCTCCTCGTTATCCCTTAGTTGATTTTCCTTTTAGCCTTACTTTCGATACTCTGTTTTTACCGTTAGCTATTTGTGCAGAGGTTTTTAATTGAGGTATCTCGATGCGTCTAAAGTTTGTAATCTACACATGACCCAAGTATATTGCACTCATCATTATCAACTCAGGAGTTAGCGTGGAATATATTACTCATTTTATAGATCTTTTTTTACATCTGGATAAATATCTCAGTGAGGTCATTCAAAGTTACGGTTATGTAACTTACTTAATATTATTTGTTATTATTTTTTGTGAAACAGGATTGGTTGTTTTGCCTTTTTTACCGGGGGATTCCTTGCTTTTTGCGGCGGGTGCGTTTGCGGCTAAGGGTGATTTTAATCTTGGCTTGTTGTTCTTGCTTTTAGCGATTGCCGCTGTATTAGGCGACACCGTTAATTATGAAATAGGACGCTTTTTTGGGCCTAAAATAGCCAAGCAAGAACATAATCGTTTTTTAAATAAGGAGCATGTTGAACGCACCCATGCGTTTTATGAAAAATACGGAGCAAAGACTATTATTATTGCCCGTTTTATTCCCATTATTCGCACATTTGCCCCCTTTGTTGCGGGTATCGGCGCGATGAGTTACAAAAAGTTTCTATCCTATAATGTCATTGGCGGATTAGGGTGGATTACTCTCTGTATGATGGGCGGATACTTTTTTGGTAATATAGAGGTAGTAAAAAAGAATTTTACGCTGGTGATTTTAGGTATCATTTTTGTTTCAATCTTACCAGCAATAATAGAATTTTTGCGTTATAAACTGTCTTCAAAACCGATTAAGTAATTCTTACCGACACGTTATAGTTCAATGCGAATACCCAATTCAACGACCCGATCTACAGGTATTTTAAAGAACTCAATTGCACTTGAAGAGTTATGAAATAAAAACTTGAATAAAGCTCTACGCCATTTTGGCATAGGGCTTTTATTTCTAAAGAAAACTTGTTCACTACCAATAAAAAATGAAGCGCTTTTAGGGTTGATGTCTAAACCCTCTTGTACACACAATTCTAATGCCCTACGTACATCCGCAGTTTGTTTAAAGCCATAATACAGTTTGACCCGATAGAAACTGCGATGTTTCCCGAAACGTCTTATTTTCAGTAAATGAGCCTCATCGACGTAAGGTTCATTGGTAGTGACAATACTGAGTACTATAATTTGTTTATGTAACACGTGATTGTGCTCTAAATTATGTAGAAATACTTGAGGTAGGCCGTGTAGGGTTCGAGTTAAGTAAATTGCAGTCCCTGCTACAGTGGGAATGTCATCGATATTACGCTCTTCAAACTCTTCAATCATGGTGCGTCGCTCATCCATATACTGGGACAGTAAAGCACGTCCTTTTATCCAGGTTGTGAGGGTAAGAAATAAAACAGTAGCAATAACTAGAGGGAGCCAGCCACCGGTCGGTATTTTTAAGCTGTTAGATAAGAGAAAAGTTAAATCTACTATTAGAAACGCAGATAAAAATGTCAACCTACTGAGTTTAGACCAGTGCCAAAGTTCTTTAAAGATAATAAAAGCCAGTATTGTATCAACAATCATGGTGCCGGTTACTGCGATACCGTAAGCGGAGGCTAAGGCAGAAGAGGATTTAAAGCTGATGACAAGGATAAAAACCGAGATCATTAACATCCAGTTAATTGCGGGGACATACACTTGACCCATGGCTTCACCTGATGTATGCAGAATGTTCATTCTTGGGCAATAACCTAATTGTATGGCTTGCCGAGTGACTGAAAAGGCACCTGATATAACCGCTTGTGAGGCGATAACAGTGGACAGTGTTGAAAGAATCAACAAGGGATACAAAGCCCATGTGGGAGCAAGTAGATAAAAAGGGTTTTGTATGGCGTCAGGGTGATTAATGAGCAATGCTCCTTGTCCAAAATAATTAAGTAGCAAAGCCGGAAAAACAAAGCCAAACCAGGCATAGCGGATCGGTTTAAGCCCAAAATGACCCATATCGGCATAAAGTGCTTCGGCTCCCGTGATCGCCAGAACGACTGCACCCATAATTAAAAAGCCATGCCAGCCTAATTCAAACATCAGGTTCAATGCGTAATAGGGATTTATGGCCATCAGTACATTGGGTTGCTCAATGATGTTGAATACGCCCAGCAAACCGAGTAAGCCAAACCAGAATATCATTATGGGTGAAAATATTTTGCCTACTTTTCCCGTACCTTTGGCTTGAATAATAAATAAGCCACCCAGTACCGCAATGGTAATGGGAATAATATAGTGAGTGAGCGAGGGGGCAATAATTTGCAAGCCTTCAACCGCACTGAGTACTGATATGGCGGGGGTAATGATACTATCACCAAAAAACAATGAAGCACCGAGCAGGCCTAGTATGATGATAAAGGCGGATTTTTGTTTAAGCTCATTATCGTGATCAGACTCTATTTTTTTTATGCCTTGTAATGCGAGAGCCATCAAGGCCATGATGCCGCCTTCACCTTTATTATCGGCACGCATGATAAAAATAGCGTATTTTGTGGTTACTACGAGGGTTAAAGACCAAAAAATTAAAGATAATACGCCTAGAACATGAATGGTATCAATAGGTACACCGTCTTTAAAAACCTCTTTAAGGGCATAGAGTGGACTGGTTCCAATATCACCAAATACCACACCAATGGCTCCTAACGCTAAATTTGTTACTTGTTGTTTTGATTGATTTTGTGAGTGTGATGACATGATGGTTAATTAGTTAGGGAAACTTAATGAAGACATTAAAGTTTCGATAATTTATTCGCGGATTCAAAAATACAGTTCATTGTTTAACCTATTTTTAGGGTTATACCCGCTCAGTGTCAGTTTGTATACATATTTATATAATTTTATTGACTTTTATAATAAGCGTATATAAAAAATTATTGTATCTCTATAATAGAAACGCGGATTCAACTCCGAAGTCCAATACTGTATCAAATTCACTTGATAAGCGCTTTTTAAATCTGTTTGCTTATACAGGCAGTGCAACGGTTCATGCGGCTGTGGGTGGCGCTAAATCGACTACGACCGTGGATATGTCGAATACCTATTTGCAATGGACCAAGAATAATCTGGCGTTAAACCCCAATGCGGGTGAGCATGAGTTTGTACAGGCAGATTGTCTGGAGTGGTTGACCAATCAGGCGAGTCAACCTGATAGTCAGCATTATGATTTGATCTTTCTTGATCCGCCGACATTTTCTAATTCAAAGCGCATGGATGATGTGTTTGATATCCAGATTGATCATGTGCAGTTGATTAAAAATGCGGTTAGTTTGTTAACGCCGGAGGGTGTATTATATTTCTCGACTAATTTTAGACGATTTAAAATAGATAATGAGGCATTGGCTGAGTATGATGTTCATGATATTACTGCGAAGACCATTCCAGAAGACCTTTCTCGAAATCCAAAAATTCATTATTGTTGGAAAATAAAGCATGGCGCGTCAAATTAAGTTATTAATCTCAGGCCGGGTACAAGGGGTATATTTTCGTTACTTTACTCAAAAGAAGGCTAAGCAACTGGGTGTTAATGGTTTTGCCAGGAATTTACCTGATGGACGGGTTGAGATAGTGGCCGTAGGTGATCATGAGCCAATTAATCAGTTAATTGATTGGAGTCATAAAGGCCCAATTACTGCCCGTGTTGATCAGGTTGAGTTTATTGATATTGATATTGAAATCGATGAGGTTTTTACCACGTTTGAAATAAGGTAAGACTCAACTTAGATATTCTCAGGTAAGTACAAATATAATGTTCAGAACCCAGCGGGTAATATCAGTTGCTATAAATACTCACTGATTAGTACTAAGAATGATCGGCTCATTAGTGCCAAAAGTTGCCAGACGGTTACTCCAAACCAACGTCCGAATTATATGTAATTGCTGTCGTTTAAACCGCTCCAATGAAAGGTATCTTAAGATATTCAAAAATATTAATTCCAAGATGTGTTCTTAAACTGGTCTTGAACCCCAGTTAAACAAATAGTTTATGTAAACAAATAGTTTATGTATGCGCACGAAAAACTCGCTGAATAATATTATCCGGTAGGTTAATACGATCAAACGCAGTTACAGGATAAAGATAGTCTTCACCAGATTCATCAATAACTCTAATTTGACCATGCTTTTCTGCATCGGCATCTGCGACTATCTCATAGAGTTTACGCATTTCCAGTGATACTTCGTAGCCATGGTTATCGACACAGACAACAAATTCGTGTGTATTCATAGTTATATATCCAAATAACGCTTAATTTTAAATTCGCGCTTGCCAATGCCATTAGCTTCATACCAGTGAAGCTCTGCATCGCGAAGCGTCCCATCACTTAAACGAACAATAGCGAAACCTTTACACTTACGCCAGTTACCCAGGCCATGAACTTTCCTAAGACGAGTCATTTCTCTGATAGCAGAGCCACGAGCAAAGGTCTCAGTTTGTCTGATTTTACCCATTATTTCAAAGTCGATTTAGGAATTCTATCACGACTATCTCTATCTGGCTAAGGATAAGGTCACTCCAATTCAGTTATCACTGAGTCTAACCTTTGATTGTCGATCGATAGTTAAAGTTAATAGGCACGTTAGTCTTTAATATCAGTAGATTAAATTAACGCATTCAAAATTCATAATATAACTTTTTGATAAATAATGACTTCCAAATTGGGAATTGCTGAGTTTTGCAAGTTCCTCTGACTATCAAAAATATTAACCAAGTGCCGCACCAAAGATGTAGCTGCAAAAATACCCGATAACTATAAAACTTACCACAACGACCAATGTTGGGTTTGCCACACATAAATGGCCAACAACGCATTAGTGGTCGAGTGGGCGATAATAGCGTCGCCAACCACCCCGCGTCGGTATAACGCCAAAGCATAGCCTATGCCCGCCACCGTACCTGCCAGCCAAGCCCCGTGCATTGCCCCAAACAGCAACGATGATAAAGCAAATGATAGCCAAGTGAACTGACCAGGCTTTACCGCCAGAAAATCAGGATTAATCAATTTGGGTATTAAATAGCCACGAAAAGCCAGTTCTTCGACAATAGGTACAGTCAGGGTTGCTCCTATGACTCGAAAAAATAGCCAGCCATATTGCCAAGCAATAGGGATAGTCGACAAGATATAAGCAAACTTTAAGTCTTGCTTGGTATCAACAGGCACCAGAGTTATCCACAACAAGAACACTACAGTGCCGATAATGATCGCCGAGAAAGACAAGCCATTAAACATTTTTTGGTAAGCGTGTCGCAATAACCATAACACTGTGAGTGAAATGACTACCTTTAGGGGATATAGCCAATCAAGGGCATCCTTCATAGCAGCCTAAAAGTAGTTGACACTTTTGATGTCAATAAAAAATTAACAACAAGCTACCGTAGCCATTAAAAAACGGCCAGTGACTTTAAAGATAAACGGCTTAGCTGTTTCTTAAATTTAAGAAAT
>CAIMEB010000062.1 GCA_903839855.1 uncultured Methylococcaceae bacterium | reverse complement strand
TTACTTCGGGTAGCCTCTATTATTTTAGAGTGGCTTACGTTACCCCTGCAGGCACTTCTGAGTTTTGTCAGCCCGTTTCTTTAATGGTTGCTTAAGTTATTACCTATCTCGTTTAAACAGTATCTCAACAGAGTTGAAGTCTAGTGGTTTTCTCACACTCTACTTCAATTTCTGCATGACACTATTGACATAACCCTGCTCTGCACTGTGATTACCAGTGGCTGATAGAAAACACCGCTTAAATTCAAGCGTAAGCAATCAATTGCAGTTGCAACTCTGCCTTTAACCACGCTAGCCAATTATCCATACCCTCTCCTGTTTTAGCAGACAAGGACAGTATTTTAATACGCGGATTAACCTGTTTTGCATACTGAATACATTCTTCAACATCAAAATCCAGATGCGGTAATAAATCGATTTTGTTTAAAATCATTAAATCAGCGGCATGAAACATATCAGGGTATTTAATGGGTTTATCTTCACCTTCAGTCACCGACAATACCACCACTTTATGGGCTTCGCCTAAATCAAAGGCAGAAGGACACACCAGATTACCCACGTTTTCAATAAATAACACACTGTGATCTTGCAGTTGCAGCTTTTCCAGAGCATGGCCTACTCGATGTGCATCAAGATGACAGCCTTTTCCTGTATTGATTTGTATGGCTTGTACGCCGGTACAAAGAATACGCTCTGCATCACGTGCAGTTTGTTGGTCGCCTTCAATCACTGCAATCGCTATCTCATCCTTTAGACGCATAATAGTCTCAGTCAGTAGCGTCGTCTTGCCTGAACCCGGGCTTGATACCAGATTTAAGACCAACAGGCCATGGTCACTAAAGTAGCGTCTGTTTTCATGAGCATACTGGTTATTTTTTGCCAGTATATCCTGTTCAATCTGCACCATTCGCACCTGGCTTAAACCCGGTGCATGAGAGTGTACAGCCGCATGACTATGGGTATGATTGTGATTATGTTCATGTTCATGTTCATGTTCATGAGAATGTTCGTGTTCATCTAAATGAACAGGGCCTTCGCCGCAACCGCAGATTCCACACATTATTCTACCTCCAATTCTTTAATTCGCATTTGATCACCGCCGTTCACCTGTAATTGATGACTGCCACAGTGGGGACAAGGATCATATAACTGTTCCACCGGCACATTAATACCACAGGGCATACACCACGCTTGCCCTGGCATGGGTATAATTTCAAGCTTGGCACCTTCGGCCAAAGAGCCTTCCATCACCACATCAAAACTAAAACGTAACGCTTCAACCTCAACACCCGCTAAGGCGCCGATTTCCAACCAGACTGTTCTTACCTTTTGATAGTCCTGAACCTCGGCTTGTTGTTCCAGGGTTTGTAAAATACCTTCACAGAGTGACATTTCATGCATGGGTTGACTGCACCTTATCGCTGTCGATTAACGTTAAATCATATTGCACGCAAGGATCAATCGAATTAATCAAGCGCTCTGCCTGTTGCCGCAATGACTCTGAGTCATTGGCTTGCAGAGATTTTAAACTCTGCGCGACAACGCCTTGGGGATGAAAATTCCATTCGGTAGGCGCTATGATACAATAATCCTTGATTCGACCTTGCCATAATTCTACTCGATGAATGAGTAAACCGCGTGCGGCTTGAACCTTGCCCAAGCCGATATTCTGCCCAAACTCTGTACTAATCGTAACACAGAAATCTTCGTTAATAGCATTTGACAACCGTCTTAAATTCGGCAGAACCTGGGTTACTTCCAGTAATCGAGCCAATATTCTGACCAACAGGCCATTTTGATAACGGGCTTCCAAGGCGATAATTAAAGGGTGTTGTCTTTGTCTATTCAGAACCGTAGTTTCAAAACAACGTCCTTGCCACTGCGGGTACTGCGAATAAATCCTTAAATCTTCCTGTTCCATAAATCGATTTAAGTTCTGCCGATCCAATTCGGATAAACAACCCACCGTGTTTTGCCCGATGGCCTGCCAATTCTGGTGATAAACATCATTCAACAAATGAGCCGGTAAACTTTTGTTATCCCGTAACCAGTCAAGCAATTCCTCTTCATTGACAATTGCCATGAAGCCATGCAAATCACCCTTAAAAATAACAGCATCAATCAACAACGCCAATTCATCTATTAATGTGGTCAATTGCTCTGTGTTAACACTTAATACACTATCCAAATTAAAGCCCTGCCCATCTCGAAACAGGCTCGTCTTGAACTGAGCATCAAATGCCATCAGGGGCTTCAATGATTTTTTATCATCGGCCATACCAACAAAACCAGGCCAATCCAATAAAATACGCCAACACTGTTCACGCAATATCTCTAATTGCACCAACATTTCGCGCGCAGCATCACACTTAGGTTCGAGGCTTACACCCATTGCCGAACTACAAGCCTGCAACGCCGCATAGGCTTGTGCATGACTACAGACTGAAAACAATAACGGTACGGTCGTTAATACTTGCTCTGGGGATTTACCTAGTAATATTTTAGATGCTTGGGGACGTGATGAAGCTATCTTAACCCCTTTGCAATGCCCACTTCGATGATATAAAGCAATGCTGATCTTACCGGCAGCAATCACTAAATGCGTCCAGTACTCAATTCGCCGCGCAGAAAGTCTCTCCGACTCAAGTTTAAGTTAGTCGGCCTTTCTCCTACCAGTAAAGCGTCTAATGCAGACTGTGCCGTCGCCAGTGCATCAGCCTGAGTAGCGAACTGAAACATGGGGGAAAACAATGAGCACTGTGCATAAGCACCCAGGTGCTCTTCAACAGCCATTGTAAACTCGAACACCCCATAGGGAAAAGACTTCTCGAATTTAGCCCCCATATTCAATCCGGCCCATGCACAATCCAGCCTCGGCATCAGCAACAAATTCATGAACCAGGGGGTGATCAATATCCCCACCCACTCATCATTGACTGGGTTAAAACCTGCCACCTGTACCGACAGTGCATGATTCAGTAACGGCAACCCACACATGCGTTGATCCAATATCTGGTTAAAGACTGTTTCCAATGTATGAGTCAATTGATTACAATCTTTCCACGTCATAACGAGTCCTCCAACAATAAAAAATCCTGTTTTTGAGCGCCACAAGTGGGACAGCTCCAATGGTTAGGTAGCTGCCCAAAGGCGGTGCCCGGTTGAATTTGCCAGACGTCATCACCCAAAGCAGGATCATAGACATACCAACAAATTTTACATTCCAAACGAGTATCAGGGGGTAATTTCGAGGCATCACCACCAAAGGCACCCGCAAAAAAAGAGTCACTCACAAATACACCTTCATGATTTCTTCCAGTCGTTGCTGACTATCCGCAATATCTTCTGGTGAAGCACAAGCCACATTGGGAACAGCACTGACTTCCAGGGTATTGAGGATCAAGGTATCTTGTGAATTAAAATACTGCACCCACCAGACATATTGAGTATTGGTTGAGCTAATCCGACAATTCCCATAACCTCTGGAAAGAATAGTCACTCTCCCTTTGCCCAAACGAGATTCTAAAAATACTAAATCTTCCTCGGTTTGCGGCAACAAACTCAAGTTAATGATATGTGCTTCGTCATCGGGCTGATAGCTCGCAATTTTGGCATTAAGCTCTGCCAACAAGGGAGGTGCATTCATCACGCCCGAGGGTAACATATCCCACTGGGTATCAACACACCGGGCAGCATCACTAAAAGCCAATTGCGTGATGGTTTGTGGCACAATCCCAACTTCCAGATTATCTGAAATAATCTGCTTGTCAGGACTCACTGATTGCTGACGCCAAACACCCGCTAACACCGACTCCTGAATGCGAATAACCGGCTGACCTGAATAAATCATACTCACTTCGCCTTCACCCAGCATTTCATCCATAAACTGCCGATTGACACTGTCCAGACTGACCAAATCCATCGGCGCAGATACCTTAGGAAATTCGGCCAATGCTTGCTGTAACTGTGACAAAAATACTTTCGCCTGAGTTAAGGCGGCGACATTTAATTCCGAAGAAATTTCCGGCATTCGGTAGATTGCCATTTCCTCGGGCATAGGCAAATATTCCAGCTCAACGCCGTCTTCTTCTGCCGGCTGTGAACCTTGCCCAAAAATTGGGAGATAGTGTGAAGTCATAGTGATAGTCGCCTGGTATGAGAACCGATTAATTCAACTTTAGTGTTCAATGCGCTGCTGCTCCACAGACTTTATCCAGATCAAAGCCGGGGGGCTGGCTGGGTTGGGCGGCCAGTATTGCTGTCATCTCTTGTCTGTAAGCTGACCAATCGCGAATGCCGGTAATGACACCTAAGTATTCACCTTTGCGTAAAAACACTAACGATGGCCAACTCGTAAATCTAAAACGCGCCTGTAATTCACGCTCAACAGTCGATGCAATAATCCCGCCTCGTAATTGTCCAAAACCTTTCAACAACTCCGGCAAAATCACCGCAACATCATGACTTTCAGGAAACATCACCGGATCGTTACAAAAAAACAGTACCACCCATTCATTCCCATAAACGAAATGATCGTAACTATCCCCATCTAATAGGATCAAGCCGTGTCTGGTTTGCAGTTGCTCTATCAAAGATGAACTCATGATCGTAAAAACTCCGGTAAAGTGGGTTCTCTGTCAACAAGATCAGCAAATAAATGATCTATATCGGTTTCACCTTGCATAGCCAAACTCATGGCTTCCAAGGCATCAGCGATTTGTTTTGCTCTTTGTTCACTAATTATTTCCCTGGCAGTATCAAGAAAAGTCAGAATCCAGCTACCCACAGGCTGCTGCCCCACTAACATCATATCGATCAGGCTTTCTTGATTACGATACACACAGCGAGCGCACTCCCCTCGCTGTTCAATAACTTGCATAGGAATACCGATACACATCAATATTTCCCCCGATAATCAATATCCACTTTCAACCTTAGTTCCTCAGGCGATACCAGTGGACGCACCTCAAAGGCTTCCGATTGTAATATCCGTTCATCACCGATACGACACGCTTCGGTTGCGGTAGGACGTTCTTGCTCATAGCGCTGAATGTCCAATACCGGATCTGTTATTGCATTATAAACAGAAACGACTTCTGCGCTAACTCCAAAATCGGCTAGATACTTCAATGCTATATCAATAGCCGATTGTATTTGAGCTTTAACTTGTGGTCGTAAACTGCCACCATAATCATCAAGTTCTACTGGCTGCACACCGATCAATAACAAATGTTCAGGATATTGTCCCAACATGTCGGCCATCGCCAGTACTTCCTGAAAACCCGTTTGATGCAGACTCATTTTTTTTGCACCCAGAAACTTGGGTACCTCTTCGTTTTCGATGCACTTCAGTGTGCCTTCGGACAAGCCATAATCAACCGCATCGAAGACCACTAAAACATTGGCTGCTTGCACATGCTCAACCAGATACACCCCTTGAGTTCCTCCATCCATGACCTGAACCTGCTCAGGAAACCGATAGTTTTTTTGCAGATGCTCAATGACCCGCACCCCAAAGCCTTCGTCAGCCCACAGCACATTGCCTATACCCAGCAACAGAATATGTTGTGGCTTAGTCATGCGCCAGACTCATCGTCAACGGGTCTATCGTCCTTAAATGTTCGCCATCCCGTTACAATCGTTGATAACATACTCTGACGCGATAACCTGTCCTCACGCAAAGCAACATAGATATGCACCAGTACAAAACAGATAATCAGCCACATAAACAAATGATGCCAGCTGTGCAGACTTTGGCTGCTACCAAACAGGGGCAACACCCAACTGCTAAAAAAAGTATGTTGCCAACGCCCCTGACCGGCACCTTCTCCATACAAGGCAAAGCCAGTGACAATCATAAACAACACACCCCACACAAACACAAAATGCATAGCCAGTATAGCCAAAGGATTATGACCAATATACTTGCGGGGTTCTTTGACCAGGAACAGATACCAAAGCACTTCGTGAAAAACACCTTGCCAATAATGGGTCTTCAACAAAGGCGGCAAAAAGATTTGTCTAGCGTGTTCGTTACCCGCATAAGCCCAGTACAACCGAAACAGTAGAGCAATCGATAGTAAGTAACCCGCTGAAAAATGCACAAAGCGGATATAACCCATCAAGAAATGTTCAGAAGCTTCGCCTTTTAATGAGGCCAGAGGATCGGCAATTAAATACCCCGTAACACTCAGGACAACAATCAGCAACGCATTGAGACTATGCCATAGCCTAACCGGCTTTTCGTACACATAAATAGGGGCGGTAGAAGCGGCAGAAGTAAGTTCAGTCATGACTGTCTCCTCAACGAACTTTGACTTGAGTTAATTCCGCGCCATCCGGCCCCATAATATGGGTAGAACACGCCAGACAAGGATCGAAACTATGCAAAGTACGCAAAATTTCCACGGGTTCTTCTGGACGCTCAACCTTGGTATTCATTAATGCGGCTTCGAAGGCGCCTATATTGCCTTGTTCATCACGCGGAGAACCGTTCCAGGTAGTCGGCACGACACATTGATAATTGGCAATCTTGGTATTCTCTATTTTTAACCAATGAGCTAAAGCCCCGCGCGGCGCTTCCGTAAAACCAACCCCTTTAACACTCTCAGGCCACGTTTCTGGGTCCCACTTAGTCACATTGGCTGTAGCCAGATCACCTGCTTTAATATTCGTTATTAACTTATCCATAAAGTAACGCATCTTACCAGCTGCCCATTGAGCTTCCAGACCCCGTGCTGCAGTTCTTCCCAAAGTAGAGAACAGAGCTGTAACCGGTACATCGAGGGTTTTTAAGACAAAGTTGATTTGTTCAGTTATTTCTTTATTGCCTTGAGCATAACCAATGACATAACGGGCTAGCGGCCCCACTTCCATCGCATGACCCCGCCAGCGCGGCGCTTTAATCCAGGAATATTTAGCTGCTTCGTCCAGCTCCTCAATATGAGTTCGTGTTCCTTTGGCATTCGGCCCCAAACTATAATGCGGCTCGGTAATACCGTCCCATGGATGCAGACCTTTGGATTCATCCGGATACTTATACCAGGAATGAGGCACAAACTCCTTGATCTGCTCTGGATCCCTCAAATCAACTTCATGAACCTTCGTTAAATCACCATTAATAATCGCACCACGAGGCATCAACAGATTAGACGCCGAATAATCATTCGCATCATCAGGAATATCCCCATAAGACAATAAACTTTGCCCAGAGATACCACCCCCATACATCCAACCTTTATAGAACTTTGCAATTGCCAGTAAATCGGGGATATAAACCTGATCTATAAAAGTAATCGTCCGGTCTATGATAGAAGAGACTAAATTCAATCGCTCCATATTAATCGCACCAGTAGCGCCGACACCATCAATATTAATAGCGCAAGGCACACCACCCACCAACCAGTTTGGATGGGGGTCCTTACCACCGAAAATAGTCCGAATTTTCATAATGTCTTTTTGGAAGTCCAGAGCTTCTAGATAATGAGTAACCGCCATCAAATCCGCTTCAGGGGGTAACAGATAAGCAGGATTAGTCCAGTATCCATTTTTAAAAGGCCCTAACTGCCCTGATTCGACAAACTTTTGCAAACGATTTTGGGTATCACGAAAATAGCCAGGAGAAGACTTTGGATTATGCGGAGAAATCGATTGTTGCAATAAGGAAGTTGCATTCGGATCAGCTTTTAAAGCATTGACTGGATTAACCCAATCCAAGGCATGTAAATGATAAAAATGCACCAGATGATCTTGTACCTGCAAACTCAATTGCATCAGATTGCGGATTGAATTGGCGTTTTCCGGAATTTTAATCTTTAACGCATCTTCTACTGCACGCACAGAGGTTAAGGCATGGGTGCCTGTACACACTCCGCAGATACGTTGTACAAAAGCCCAGGCATCACGTGGATCCCGGCCTTTTAAGATGACTTCCAGTCCTCGCCACATGGTGCCGCTGGAAATGGCGTTGCGGATAATATTATCTTCATCGATATTCACTTCACAACGCATGTGACCTTCGATACGGGTCACTGGGTCTACGATGATACGACGACCTGCGTCATTTAAATGAAAGCCATTGGGTGTATTTCTAACGGTCATTGTTTTTCTGCTCCTGGTTGTTTAGCACGATTTAGCGCAGTCAATCCTGCGTGCGCGGCAATACCTGCACCTACCAATGCGGCGGCAGTTCCACCGACGGCATCGGCGTTAGCTTCAATACCAAATTGATTAATGTCTGTCAGACGTTCGTAGAAGCTCCCTTTATCCCAAAAACCATCTTCGGAACAACCTATACAGCCATGACCTGATTGAATTGGAAATGACACACCTTCATTCCAACGGACTGTTGAACAGGCGTTATAAGTGGTAGGGCCCTTACAGCCCATTTTGTATAAACAATGACCTTGTCTGGCCGCCTCGTCATCCCAATGCTCAACAAATTGTCCCGCATCGAAATGGGGTCGACGGTAACATTTATCATGGATACGTTGGCTATAAAACATTTGTGGGCGACCCTGACGATCCAATGTGGGCAATTTATCGAACGTCAATAAGTAAGCCACCACAGCCGTCATCACTTCGGCAATCGGCGGGCAACCTGGCACTTTAATTATCGGTTTATTGGCTAACCCAGGTACTTTGTGAACGGGTGTTGCACGGGTCGGATTGGGTTTCGCCGCTTGCACACAGCCCCACGACGCGCAAGATCCCCAAGAGATAATAGCTTTACAGCTTTCAGCCGCATATTTAAGTTGCTCTACGAAAGGTTTGCCGCCAATGATGCAATACATACCGTCTTCGGCTAAAGGCGGATTACCTTCTACCGCCAGGATATAATTCCCTTTGTATTTTTCGACAATTTCAGTAACGATGGCTTCTGCGTTATGACCGGCCGCAGCCATGATCGTATCATCGTAATCCAGTGATAACATGGATAAAATCACGTCTTTAGCTAAAGGATGGCCAGAACGAATAAACGACTCTGAACAACACGTACATTCCAGACCATGCAACCATAGTACGGGAATACGCGGCTTGGTCTCCATAGCGTGCGCAATTTTCGGCGCAAAAGAAGGAGCAAGCCCTAAGGATGCTGCAGTGAGGCTACAGAACTTAAGAAAGCTGCGTCGGGTAATGCCCTGCCTACGCATGACATCATAAAAGGTTTCAGTCATAGAAACTCCAAGTGTGTGTTGTTTAGCTATTTCGAGATTGATTAACACAATCTATGCCTGAAAAATACAAGCTAAAAAACCATGAAGAGCCCAACGAATTTAACAACTAAAGGACGTTTATGAAAAATGACTGTGTATGCTTTATAACAAATACAACAATAAATCTATGGATTTGTTAGAACAATAACAATACCAACTAATTTTGTTTTATTATGATTATCACAAATGATAATGATGAATGACTTGGTATATAAAATGCTATAGTACATTTCGATACACTCTTAATTTTGTATCGAACAAATGTTGCTTTTAGTTATTTTTTAGTTGTTCTTTGGAGAGTTTATATGGTTGAAGTAATATTGTTTCTGACGCTGGCTTTTGTCGCTTATATTTTTATGTCTGATAAAGTTTCGAATCCCTTTAAGAAAAGCGGAACTGATTTTTCAAATATAGTTGTGCCTGAAGACTCTACGTTAAGAAGACATTTTCTGACACATTTAAGCACTGAAAATGCTTTAGTTGCTGCTGAGATTCAAAAACGTTTATCAAGATAAACGTCTATTTCTGCCATACTGTGTTTTAAGGCCAGTGGGTGAATGCCTACAAACTTTACCCGTTATCTTGAATTGTTCATTTCAGAATCCATTGCTGATTAGATTCTCTACTTCTATAAACCTGCAGCCTATTCCAGTAAAATCGGGCATTCTGTTCTTGTATTGAATCGCTTATTTCTAAAGTAAATCAAGGTCAATACCTGGATACACGTGTACACCCGAAAGCACAGGTTTACTTTGGCGTGGGTGTACCAGAAACCAACTCAGGTAACGAGTTTTATGGCACGGTAGGGTTCTCTGTTGCCAACAAGTAACTCATCGTCTTCCAGCCAGAACGTGCAGTACATAATCTTTGAGTGCAACCGGCCTGTTTCCAATCTTCAATCTGATCAATGATTTTCTGTACCTTTTGATCATGTTTCGCGGGCGCACTTCTCATCTTAAACACCAACCCATTACGCACCGTTGTATAAGCGGTATAGAGTGTAGAAAGAGGCAACAGAATGAGGGTGGCAAATATCCCACGATAATGCGTGAGAATATGCTCGAAAAACTGACTGGATTTTGACATGGAAGTAAGCCTATATCTTTTGATTTTTTAAAAAAACCGGACGATTCTAAATTACTTGAAACCATCGCACAACCAACATTCTACATTTCCAATCAGCAAGGATAGTTGGCTGCCTTTAATTTTAGCCAAGACGTCAATGATTATTTACTGATGAAAGCACAAGAGGATTTCAGCTTGTGCTTTTCTAATCAGTTATAATCTCGTCTAAAGCACCCTTCCATAGTCAATAACGGCCAATAACTTCGCAAGGACAACCGCAGATGATCAAAACGGTAAAGCAGGCATGTCGCTTTAACCCCATCATTCGTGACTATCGAATGAGTCAAGCGATAGAAAACTTATCCGATCTCATTACCGACGCGGGTGATGGTCATGAATTCTTTGCCAGGAATTTCATTACCCAAGGTATGGAACAACTGTTTCGTGAGGGAATGCTTCGCTTATCAGGCAAATCTGATCAAGCTGTTTTTGAACTCTCTCAAGCAATGGGCGGTGGTAAAACCCACATGATGATTGCCTTAGGTTTATTGGCAAAACATCCCGAATTACGTCACGACGTTTTACCGGATGAACTGGCTAATCGTATTGACTTTGGTAAAGCCAGAATTGCCGCCTTTAATGGCCGCAACAATCCAGACAACTTTATCTGGGGCGATATAGCCAGTCAATTAGGTGAAGCAGAAGCCATTAAACCTTACTGGATCAATGGCCCCAAAAGTGTCGATCAAGCCACCTGGAAAGCCATTATCGGTGATCAACCCACGTTAATCATGATTGATGAGTTGCCCCCTTATCTTGATAACGCCAGTACGCAAGTCATGGGTGATGGCACCTTGGCTAATCGAGTGACGTACTCGATTAGTTGCTTGCTGAGCGCCGCGTTGGAATTAGATAACTGTTGTATCGTGATTGCCAACTTATCGGGTAGTTATTCGACCCAGACAAAAGCCCTGACTGAAGCCATTACTAATCTTCAACAAGAAACCCGCCGCCAAGCCAAAACCATTACTCCGGTGCAACTGGCCAGTAATGAGATTTATGAAATCTTAAAAAAACGTTTAATACTCAGCCTACCGGATGACAGTGTTATTAACGATGTCGCCGAAGAATATGCGCAACGGATTAAAGCCGCCACCGATGGTGGCTATATTACCGCCACCAGTATTGAACAACTTGCTGAACAAATCAGAGAAACTTATCCGTTTCACCCCGCGTTTAAACATCTAGTGGCGTTATTCAAAGAAAATGAAGGCTTTAGACAAACCCGTGGTTTAATGCAATTTGCCGCTCGGTTACTTAAAAGTGTCGAAGATCGCGCCTTAGATGACGTATTCTTGATTGGCTCACAACATCTTAATCTCAATGACATTGATGTTAAAGATGAAATTGCCCGCATTGCACCGTCTTTACAACCGGCCATGAGTCACGATATTTCTGATAGTGGTAACGCTGTCGCTGAATCAATCAATGACCAACTCTCCAGCGATGCCGCAACCCAAGTCAGTACCTTATTATTAGCCTCATCACTGTCCAGAGCTGTGGGCGGTCGTATTGGCCTCAGTGAAAGCGAGATCATTGAGTTTCTTGCTGCACCCAACCGTAAACCCGACGAATTTATTACCGCCTTAGAAAAGCTAAAAGAACACGCCTGGTACTTACATCGTGAAGAGCAACGTTACTTTATTAGAGATACCGAAAACCTGTCTCGAAAAATTGAGCGTAACGCGCGTGATATTCCACAGCCCAAAATTGATCAAGCCCTGATCAACCATTTGACTGGCATCCTGCAACCGGTTAATAAAGCCGCGTACCAAGAACTTAAAGCATTACCCTTACTGGACGACATTCGCTTGACCGGTACACGAGTGTTAATCGTAGTGCGTCCTGATGGCAAACTTCCACCCCAACAATTAAACAATTTCTTCATGTTCCAACAAGAAAAAAACAACTTGTTGGTACTTTCAGGTCAAGACAGTCATTTTGCAGACGCCGTCGAAGAACGGTTGCGAGAACTGTATGCCATTGAGCAAATTGTAAAACGCTTAAGCGATGGTGATACCCTCTATCAAGAAGCCTGTGAACGCTTAGAAGATGCTGAACAACGTTTTATGAAAGCCTTATCTGGCGCTTATAACCGCTTATATTTTCCGGGTAAAGATGACCATACCGGCGAAGATGTGCTCTTAATGGTGACACTGGACAATGGCCTTAAAGTCGGTAAAGGCGAGCAATCTGCCGAGAAACAAATTGAAGAATTACTTGCCAGTCCACGCGCCAATTACAAACTGGCATTAAACTTCAAGGAAGAAATCAATGACTATCTAGCGCAAGCCGAAGTCTATCTATGGCCAGAACGCGACCGACGTACTCCGTGGAAAGATGTACTGATGCGAGCCAAGACTCATTCAGAATGGCCGTGGATGCCCGGCAATGCCGGCATGGACACCCTTAAAACCGAAGCGCTTAAACAAGATCGCTGGCGAGTCGGTGCCGATGGTTATATTGAAAAAGGCCCTTTCCCTAAAGAAAAAACCACAATCAATATCGCACCCCAAGGGACGAATAAAGCTACCGGTGAATCTATTTTAATGTTAACTCCGCGCAATTGCGGCGCCAGTCCGGTTGTACATTATTCGCAAAAGGCCACCGTTTCAACGGCTGATCCTATTGTTACCGACCTTGATAACTTTGCCACCAACGCCGCCACGCTATATTTTCTCGCGGTTGATAGCGACGGTAAACATGAAATAGGCGAACCCAAACCTTGGCTGGCCGACTTAGTGATTCGTCACCAAATACAGGCGGTTGCTGACAAACGTCGAGTTGAATTATCTGTCTGCCCTGTCGCCGAAATTTACTACAGCGTTAACGGTTCAAACCCTAAAGAAGGCCTGCGCTATGAAGCACCTTTTGAAATAGGCCCCGAAGCCTTTCAACTCTTAGTGTATGCAAAAGCAGATGCTGCTAATAAAAATATCACCGTCAATATTCCAGCCAGTGGTGATACCCGAGTACACATCGATGACCATAAACCGGCAAAATTACAAGCCAGTAAACGCATCAACCTGGATAACACAGAAAAAGTATTCGGTATCATTAACCGTTTTAAAAATCATGAAACCATCCAATTAAAAGGTCTGAGTATTTTAATTGGTGAAGGTGAAAATACCGTACAAATTCGCTTCCACGAACGTGAAGTCACTGTTCAGATGCTTGAAGAAACCATCAACACGATGCGCAAAGTGCTGAATGATGATCAAGCTCAAGTCAGCATCACCATTACCGGTGGCATTCAATTTGACAATGGCTACGCATGTAAAGAATTTGCCGAACTCAGTGGCTTGCAACTGAAAGCTGATGACGTCATACAAGAAGCTTAGGCAATGACTCCACGAATAAAAACCGCTGCTAATGCCAAAACTATCATTCGCCCAACCTTGGGTTTTGGCGTGCCTGCGACCAGTGATCCGCATCACTTTATAATAGAGATACCACGTAACAATACCGGCGCTGTGAGCATTGTTGAAAACCTGGGACTACAAAGTCATGATCATAGCCAAAGCCAGATCGCAAGATGTCTATTAGAACGCCCTCGTTGGACAGCCATTCGAAGTGAAGCACAACGGGCCTTTAACATCCGGCTTAAAGAACGGCAGTTAAAAACCTCAGCCTGGGTTGTCGGCATTAATCCAGTTGACCGATTGTTAGGCAAAGAACTTTGCGTCTTGGCTTGGGCGGTTGAAGGCATGGCTTTTGATCATATTCCCATTGCCGTGCGTAACTGGCTAGCTTTACGCCCTGAAGA
Source organism: uncultured Methylococcaceae bacterium (assembly GCA_903839855.1). Lineage (GTDB taxonomy): Bacteria > Pseudomonadota > Gammaproteobacteria > Methylococcales > Methylomonadaceae > Methylobacter_C. Next base: position 4,817 of record CAIMEB010000062.1, on the reverse strand, counting down.
ACGTTGGTGGCTGTTTGGCATGACTGCCATGACCACCGGTAGCGTTCATGATGGTAATAAAGGCTGGCGTTTGGCCTTGCGTCATGCGTTAGGTGATGTGGCACAAAATGAACTCTTGAGGCCCTTATCCTATCAAACCGACGCACTAAAAACAGCCACAGACCCTAAAAATGCTACACTGAGCCTGTTTGATTTTGAGTCTTAAGCGCTCTAAACCTAATCCTATCAATTAACAGCATTCCACAAGGTGATGTATGTCTAAAACAACCGATTTGTCACAACTGGATTTGAACGGCATTTACACATACGCTGATTATTTGTCCTGGCAATTTGATGATGCCATTGAACTGATTAAAGGCAAAATCATGGCCATGAGTCCTGCACCCAGCTCTGAGCATCAGAGTATTTCTTGGCGTTTAAGTGGCGCCTTGTTTATTTTTTTTAAAAACAAGGAATGTCGTGCTTTCGCTGCGCCTTTTGATGTGCGCTTAGTTGACCGTAAAAAATCCACCATTGCGAATAAAGATATTTATTCTGTCGTTCAGCCTGATCTCTGTGTGATATGTGATAAAACTAAAATAGATACTAAAGGTTGTTTAGGGGCGCCGGATTGGATTATCGAAATATTATCAAAAGGTAATTCCAAAAAAGAGATGCAGCTTAAATACCAACTGTATCAAGAAAGCGGTGTTAAAGAATACTGGCTGGTTTATCCCGGCGAGAAAGCTGTCCATCAGTTTGTCCTGGATGAACAGACCGAAAAATATCAACTCCAGTACATGTATTCTGGAGAAGATATTGCCACACCCCACTTGTTTCCTGATTGCCAGATTGATCTGCGTGAAGTGTTTGAAGATGACACAGAATAGTTCCGCTTTCCTCATGACAGAAATGACTCGATTTATTTGACGTCCAATACACTTAATCGTATAGTCAATCGCATTATTTATCGGGTGACTTAAATGATTACAGCAAACGATTTAAAAACTAAAGGTATTGCCTGTTTGGAAGAAAGCCTTGCCAATCAACCAGAGGCCGTGATTACCGTCCGAGGCAAAGAGTCTTTTGTAGTAATGCGGATTGATCACTACCACTACCTACGAGAAATGGAATTGGAAGCCGCGCTTTATGAAACGCAACAAGACCTTGTTGCTGGCAGGTTTAGTCAAGAAAGTATTGATGACCATGTGGACGCGCTGTTCACGGAATGAGCTACAGTCTGACATTTACCGACAGCTATAAAAAACGCGCTCAGCGCTTTGCAAAACAACATCCTGAATTAAAAGAACAGTACAGAAAAACCTTGCTATTGCTGGCTCAAAATCCCTTTCACACGTCCCTGCGATTACACCCTTTAAAAGGTAAGTTGAGTGCATTACACTCCGTATCGATCAACCTCAGCTATCGAATAGCCCTGGAAATGATCATTACCGAAAAGGAAATTGTTCTGGTGAATATCGGCAGCCATGATGAGGTATATCAAGCATAAATTGTTTCCTGGCGCCCACTGCGCGTAGGAATAACGAAGAAAGCGAACAGACTACCCGAACTAATAAAATTTACTTTCCAGGTACTTAATGACCACGCTCACCCCTTTTGCCTTGCAACACACACCCGCCCTGATTGAATCTGTTTTTCCAGCGCAAAAAGTGTCCTTTGAATCTCAACGTGAACGCAAAGCGGGAGCAGGTCAAACCTTAACGGCCTTAGGTTCTTATTGGAAAGGACGTAAGCCGTTAATTCTGGTCAGGGCAATTGTATTGGGTAGCTTATTACCCCCTACTGAGGATGCCGAAAAAGATCTGGAAATCTACGAGCAGTTAATGGCCTTTGATAAAGGCGGTTTGGCGCGGCGAGCTTTAGCCAATAATGCGTTTAAGCCTAAGGAGATTGCCCAAACCCTGACACTGGATAATCCTTGGGATTATTTTGCTTACACGCTTAAATCGGCTGAGCTAAGCGCTGAAGAAGTTGATGGTTGGCAAGCGCCATTTGATAGTGATGAGCGAGGCATTACACTTCGCTGGCAACGTGACACGGGGGATGAAGACAAACTGTCTTTATACCTACAAATGCTTGAGACTCTGCCCACTTATGAAGCCCGTGCCGCGATTTGCAAGCGTCCAGAAGAGCTGGATCAAACGGCTTTATACGCGCCCATTTGGAAAGCGGTTAATAGTCATTATCAGCATTTGGGGATTAATGCACAGTCACATCAAGAGTTGGTTGAACAACTGGGTATCTTGCGCTTCGGCCATCGACCCAAAGTGGGCGATACCTTTAGTGGCGGGGGTTCAATTCCATTTGAGGCCGCACGCTTGGGCTGTGATGTGTATGCTTCGGATTTAAACCCCATTGCTTGTATGCTGACCTGGGGCGCATTGAATATCATCGGTGCGTCACCTGAAAAACGTGCCGAAATAGAACAAGCACAACGTGAAGTCGCGGCGGCGGTCGATGCAGAAATTACTGAACTGGGCATAGAACATGACAGTCAAGGCAATCGCGCCAAGGCTTATTTATATTGTCTGGAAACTCGTTGTCCAGAAACCGGTTGGCTAGTGCCGTTATCACCCAGTTGGGTGATTTCCAAAACCCGCAACGTGGTGGCAAAACTCATCCCCGACTTTGAGAAAAAACGCTTTGATATAGCAGTTGTCAGTGGCGTATCACAGGAAGAAATGCAACAGGCAGAGCTAGGCACAGTGCAGAATGGCTGCATGACTTATACGCTGGACAAAGAAACGGTAGCGGATGAAACGGATAATGCTGAATACAAACCTGGGTTTGTACTCCAAAAAACCTACAGCACGCCAATTAAAACTCTGCGTGGCGATTACAAAGATATCGACGGTAACAACCAAAACCGTCTACGCCGCTGGGAAAAGCACGAGTTTAAGCCAAGTCCAGATGATATTTTTCAGGAACGACTGTATTGCATTCAATGGATTACTGCCGACAGCCTGGATAAAAAACAGAATGTCACGTTTTTTGCAGCCGTTAAGGAAGAGGATTTGGCGAGGGAACGTCAGGTTGAAGAAATCGTTGCTGAAAATATTGAGCAATGGCAGCTACAAGGCTGGGTGCCCGATATGGCTATAGAGCCTGGGGAAGAAACGACACGCCTACAACGGGAACGAGGCTGGACGTATTGGCATCATTTATTTAATGCAAGGCAACTGCATTTTTTTAGCTTATTCAATAACTATTCAAACCTTAGTTCTCCTTTAGCAAGTTCGTATCTTCGATTAAAATTTGCCACGTTAACTGATTATGCGGGGCGCTTAACTCGATGGTCAGTTGCTAATGCTCATAGTCAAGGCGGTGGACGTGAAGTACCTACCAATGTTTTTTCAAATCAGGCTTTAAATACTCTATACAATTTTGCGTCTCGCTCATGGGCAAGCCTCGATTCTATTTACACAACGCCATTAAAAAAATATCTAATAAGTACTGATTGCGACGTTAAAACACATGCATCATCTAATATCGATGCTATTTGTGATCTGTTTATCACCGATCCTCCCTACGCTGATGCCGTCCACTACCACGAAATCACAGAATACTTCATCGCCTGGCTACGCAAAAATCCACCTTTTCCTCTAAACGAATGGTTATGGGATTCACGTCGCGCCTTAGCCATCAAAGGCAGCGGTGATGACTTTCGACGCGGCATGATCGATGCTTACACCGCAATGACCCAACACATGCCCGACAACGGCATGCAATGTGTGATGTTTACCCATCAGGACACCAACGTCTGGTCGGATATGGTCGGCATTTTCTGGGCGGCGGGTTTACAAGTGGTCGCGGCTTGGTATATCGCCACCGAAACCACTTCGGAACTCAAAAAAGGCGGTTATGTGCAAGGCACTGTCACGCTGATGTTACGTAAACGTCCGGCAGGCGACAACCCCGGTTTTAAACAAAAAATACTACCCGCCGTGCGTCGAGAAGTCGAAGCACAAATCTCTCAAATGCTGCATTTAAACGCGGACGTAAAAAACAAACTCGGCGAACCGGTATTCAATGACTCCGATTTACAAATGGCCGGCTACGCCGCCGCGCTTAAAGTCTTAACCGCTTACACACATATCGGCGCCGAAGATGCTACCACTTTCGCCTTGCGCCCACGCCAAAAAGGCCAAGTCACCGTGGTGGATGAAATCGTACAACAAGCCTCAGAAGCCGCTAACAGTTTGCTGATCCCCGAAGGTTTACACCCCGATACATGGAGCGCAACCAAAGGCATCCAACGCTTTTACCTGAGAATGCTGGATATAGAAACTACCGGCGCTTCAAAACTGGATAACTACCAAAACTTCGCCAAGGCCTTTCATGTGGAAGATTACACCAAGCTTATGGCCAGCATGGCACCCAACAAGGCCCGCTTAAAAAGTATTGCAGAATTCAGCTCACGTGATTTAAGTGACAGTACAGAAATCGGCCCCACGTATTTAGGCAAGCTTATTATTGCCCTGCAACAACTCCTGCAAGATAAAGAACCTCAAACCGTGATAGATTACCTGCATTCCGATATCGCTAACTTTCTGGAAGCAAGACCGTTGTTAATCGACATCACCGAATTTATCGCCGCTAAAACGAGAGAGAGCAAAGTGCGTGATGTAGCGGAGATTCTGGTGGCGCGGATGCGAAATCAGAGATTGGCTTAGTTTCAATCAGTTTATTTTTTCAACATCCCATTAGGATTAAAATGAGTATTTTAATAAAGTCTGTCAGAATCGCTGGGTTCAGGGGGTTGAAAAATATCGAAGTTGAGCTGGAACAAACAACCGTCCTCACTGGCATGAATAACT
>CAIMEB010000061.1 GCA_903839855.1 uncultured Methylococcaceae bacterium | reverse complement strand
TTATTCGCCCAATTTAAATTTGATTGAACGTTTGTGGAAGTTCACTAAAAAGAAATGTCTTTATAATGAGTTTTAAGAAACATTTTCTGAATATAAGGAAGCTATTGACGATTGTCTCAACAAGGTGAAATCGACTTATAAGGATCAGGTGAAAACGCTTTTGAATCCAAAGTTTCAGCTTTTTACAAAACCCGCATCTATGCCCGCGTGAAGTATAGTCCCTTTTCTTCTCGAAGATGTCGCGCTGGATAAAAAACTTATGCAGTCTGATGGACTGCATCCCAACGCCAAAGCCCAACCCATTCTTGCCAACAAAATAGAACCCTATCTTTTCCCTCTACTTAAATAAACGAGAGTTTACCGATGACTGGATTAACCTTAAAACAAGCCAATCTTATTATAAATACCGCTGTACATATAGCACGAGAACTAAATTTAGCGCCTCTGACTGTTGTGGTTCTAGATACGGCAGGCCATATTAAAGCCCTGCAAAGAGAAGATGGAGCCAGCATGATAAGACAGCAAATTGCTACTGCAAAAGCTTGGGGTGCTGTTAACATGGGGGTATCATCTAGAAGTCTGGCTGGGGTAGCAGCACAGCGCCCTGATTTTATGAATGCCCTTATTGACGTAGCCGGAGGCAAGATAATGCCGGTACCTGGCGGTGTACTGATTCGTGATGCTGATAATAATCTGCTAGGCGCTGTCGGTATTAGTGGCGATGTATCCGATCAGGATGAGCGTTGCGCCATTGCAGGTATTGAAGCAGTAGGCTTTTTCGCCGTTGTTTAATACCAACAATTCTGTTCAATAGCGTTAATACTAATCCCTGTTAAACGGTTAATTAACTTTAATCGTTTAATAGTGCTGACTGAAATTATTACTTTTCTATTTTCATGATCTGATTTTCTTCACAGTCATCGAGATCTTCAGTATCTTTTCTCTCAATCAATCTAGCGAATACTAGACCCACTTCAAATAACATCCACATGGGTACAGCCAATAATGTTTGTGAAATAGCATCAGGCGGCGTTAAGAAAGCACCTATGATAAAAGCTGCCACAATAACATAAGGCCGTTTATCGGCAAGATCGGCGGTCGTAACCAGACCAGTCCAAACCATCACGATAGTAAAAATCGGTACTTCAAAGCAAACCCCAAAAGCAAAAAACAGCGTTAAAATAAAATCCAGATACTTCGTTATATCGGTCATTATTGCAACTCCCGTTGGAGCTGCCGCTGTTAAAAAACCAAATATCAAGGGAAAAACAACAAAATAAGCGAATACGACCCCTAAATAAAATAAAAAGGTACTGGCAATCAGCAAGGGAAAAATCATTCTCTGTTCACGCTTATAAAGACCTGGTGCTACAAAAGCCCAAAATTGATAGAGAATAACAGGGACGGAAATAAAAACTGCAACAATTAGTGCCAATTTGAAGGGTGTCAAAAACGGCGATGCCACATCAATAGCTATCATCGTGCTATTCTGCGGCATGTGTTTCAATAAGGGCCCAGCTAAAAAACTATATATATCATTAGCATATGCCGACAGTCCTAAAAATATCACCAGTACACAGGCAACCACCTTTAGGAGGCGGTTACGTAATTCAATCAGGTGACTAATAAAAGGCTGAGCAGTCTCTTCAAGTTTATTTTGGTTCATTGACTTGACTCGTTTCTATTTTAGCTTCCTCTAAAGATTCGATCAGTGAAACTTTAAAAGCATCAGTGGCGTCTGTGGTTTCATTGATTGCTGAATGCAACTCTTGCAAGTCTATCTGCTCTTTTAATAATTGTCGCAATTCTTCCTGTTGAAACTCTTGATGGATTTCAGCCTTAACAGAGGCCATCATTGATCGAGACTTACCAATCCAGTAGCCAGCAATTCTGGCAACCTTCGGTAATCGTTCTGGCCCAATCACAATCAAGCTAACCAGGCCAATCATCACTAACTCGGAAAATCCTATATCGAACATATTAGATTTTTTCGTTCTTTTTTGAGGTCACTTCTCCCTCAATTGTTTCTTCCTCTGTATCTACCGGATTTTTTTTGTCATCCTCGCCCTCTTTAACGGCTGCCCTGAAGCTTTTTATCGCTCCACCTAAATCAGACCCGATATTGCGAAGTTTCTTGGTGCCGAACACGACAATAACAATAACTAATATAACTAATAATTCTTTAATTCCGATGCCCATTGTTTACTCCAGTGTTCTATTAAGATAAATTGCAGCGAATATGACTATTAAATGTGTTTAACCGAACTGATTCTTTGTAATGGCTTTAGCTATTTAGGATTTCTGGCTACGCTGTGCTTTTTCTTCTAGGCCTGATAGACCAAAACGACGCTGTAGCTCATTTAAAACATCTTCAGGCCCTAAGCCTTGATCTGCAAGAAGCACCATGCAATGAAACCATAAATCTGCAGTTTCATAAATAATCTGTTGTTTATCGCCATCTTTAGCAGCAATTATAGTTTCTGCAGCTTCTTCCCCTATTTTTTTTAAAATTGTGTTGATACCCTTTGCATAAAGGCTTGCCACGTAGGATTTTTCTGCTGACTCCAGTTTACGTTGTTCAAGTATTTCTGCTAATTGTTGCAATACATTACTCATGTTTTGTGTAAATTGTGTGAGGATCTTTTAAAACAGGTTCGACTGATTGCCATTGTTGATCGGTCAGACGCCGATAAAAACAGCTTTCGCGCCCCGTATGACAGGCGATACCACCTTCTTGTTCTATCTTAAGGAGAATAACGTCTTCATCACAATCCAAAAATAGATCAATAACTTTTTGTCGGTGTCCAGACTCTTCGCCTTTACGCCACAAGCGTTTGCGTGATCGGGACCAATAGACCGCATAACCTTCAGATACTGTTAAAGCTAAAGACTCACGATTCATCCAGGCAAACATCAGGATTTTGCCGCTTTCTGCCTGCTGAGCAATCACCGGACACAGGCCCTCATTTGTCCAGCGGATTTCATCTAACCATGAAAGACTCATAAGCGCATTTCTATACCGCGAGAAGCCAAATGCTGTTTGGCTTCTTGAATGGTATATTCCGCAAAGTGAAAAATGCTGGCTGCTAATACCGCATCAGCTTTACCCTCAAGCACCCCTGCTGCCAAATGATCCAAGTTTCCCACACCACCCGAAGCAATCACAGGTACCGTGACGGCTTCACTAATTGCGCGTGTCAATAACAAATCAAAGCCTTCTCTTGTACCGTCTCTATCCATACTGGTTAAAAGAATTTCACCAGCACCATAATCGACCATTTTTTTAGCCCATTGAATTGCATCAATCCCCGTTGCTTTTCGCCCACCATGCGTAAAAATTTCCCAATGATTCACGTCGCCCGCTGAACTCACTTTTTTAGCATCAATTGCCACTACGATACATTGCGAGCCAAAACGCTGTGCGGCTTCACGAACAAATTCTGGATTAAAAACGGCGGCACTATTAATACCCACTTTGTCTGCCCCCGCATTCAGCATACGACGAATATCATCCAACGTTTTAATACCTCCACCAACGGTCAAGGGTATAAAAACTTCACTAGCAACCTGTTCAACCACATGAACCATCGTGTCACGATTATCATGCGTTGCA
>CAIMEB010000060.1 GCA_903839855.1 uncultured Methylococcaceae bacterium | reverse complement strand
AAGATCAGTGACAAACGTTTTGATAAAGATAGCGGGTTCGTACATCAACATTGTGCTGAAATACGTGGAAGTTTACACGAATTATCTTACAAGGTTTAGTGCTATTTTCCAATTCTTAAAAACTTGAACATCGAGTATAAGTAAAAGTTACATTCGACCGGATGGTTCTTGTGTCTGGATCAGTATTACAATTGCCCCACTGAAAGAGTCGAGAGGTAACTCTAATCGCTATTTGTGCATAGTCCAAGATATCACGGATCGTAGGCATAATGAAATGCTGATTCGGGACAATCAGCAGCGCCTATTAGAAATTCTTAATGTTAGCCCTATTGCCGTCCGAATTGCAATTAATCAAGGTCGAGAGGTTGTGTTTTATAACAAAAGCTATAGTAACCTAATCAAGAATTTTCAGCCAATAGGTGATAATCCCAATAACTATTACGCTAGACCAGAAGATTACCTGGAGATACTTTCAGAACTACAACTAGGTAATACGGTACTCAATCGTCAGGTAAAATTAAGGATTCCAGACGATACGGAACATTCTGTTCTTGCAACTTATATGGCGATACAGTATCAAGGCAAGGATGCAGTGTTAGGCTGGTTTTATGACATTACTGAGTTAATTGAAACACGAGAGGCACTGGCCAGGCAGTTGGAGTTTCAGCGACAGGTAGAAGAAACATTACGCATTGCCAGTGCTGAAGAACACGCTATATTCGATGCTGCGACATCGGGTATTGTACTCATCAACGATGGTACCATTCAGCGTTGCAATCGTAAGCTGGAAGAGATTTTTGGTTATGCATCCGGTGAGCTGATTGGTCAGCAGGTGCTTTTATGGTATGTTGATAAAACGACTTATGAAGCTGAAGGCCGGCCTCTCTACAAGGCCATTGCTTATGGCAAGTTTCACCGCCTTGAACAACAGCTTATTCGTAAGGATGGGTGTTTATTTTGGGCCCGAGTGTCAGGAAAAGCCTTGGATTATGATGACCCAGAAAAAGGCCTGGTTTGCGTTATCGATGATATCACCCTAGAACATGAGGCCACCGAAGCATTACTTAAAGGTAAGGCTATGGCCGAGGATGCAACTCGTATAAAATCAGAGTTTCTTGCTAATATGAGCCATGAGATTCGCACGCCTATGAATGGTGTGTTAGGTATGCTGGACTTGCTAAACGAAACGGAAATGACGCCTACTCAGCTCGATTGGGTTGAAACGGCACATAGTTCAGCGGAAGCCCTGCTAGAAATCATTAATGATATTCTGGATTTGTCTAAGCTAGAAGCAGGACAGTTTGAAGTTGAACAGATAAGTTTTAATCTTATTGACCTGGTTGATGATATTTGTGCCTTAATGGCTGTTAGGGCACGCGCGAAGAAAATAAAGCTGAACTGTTTATTGCCAGCATCCCTGTCCTTACGTTGGCAAGGTGATCCCTTGCGTATCAGGCAAGTGCTGACCAATTTGATAGGAAATGCTATAAAATTTACCGAGCTGGGCGAAGTCTCAGTGACTGTAACTCGAATCCCAATAACGGATAGTCTGGATGAGCTTCGTTTTGAAGTACGTGATACTGGCATTGGGATTTCGGAAGCAACACTGTCGCAACTATTTAAGACATTTTCTCAGGCAGATAGTACCATCTCACGCCGTTTTGGCGGTTCTGGGCTAGGCCTGTTTATTAGCAAAAAATTAGTCGAACTGATGAGCGGTACTATTGGTGTTGAGAGTGTTCTGGGTCAAGGCTCCTGTTTTTGGTTTACTTTACCGCTGGCACTGGATAATAGTTTCGATATTCGTTTAACATCTTATGATTTTGCTAATAAGCATGCGCTGATAATTGATGATAACACTACCAATCGTAAAATACTGAGTTACTATTTAAGTAGTTGGGGATTGAGAGTCAGTGAGACTGACAACTGCGATGCTACTTTGATGAAATTGCAGGCCTCAGTTCTGGAAGGGGGTGCCTACGATCTGATATTTCTCGATGTGCAAATGCCAATAATGGATGGCATAACCCTGGCAAAATACCTGAATCAACTTCCCGGAGTAGCGAATATCCCGATTATTCTATTATCATCAGATGTTCAGATTAAACCGTCCGACTATCAAGATACCCAGGTTTCACAACTGCTACTGAAGCCGGTTCGGCAAATGCAACTCCTCGATGCTATGTTTAACGCACTGCAAGTACGTTCGCAAATCACTCATAAGCCAGTTTTGGCAGAAAAGAAACTGCCCATGTACACAGGTAAAAAAATACTTGTGGCAGAGGATAACAAAATTAATCAAAAAGTGATTATTGCCAAGCTGAATAAATTTGGACTGGTTCCTGATATCGCAGATAACGGACAAATTGCCCTCAATATGTTAACGAAAAACAGTTACGATTTGATCTTTATGGATTGTCATATGCCAGTCATGGATGGTTATACCGCCATTCGAGAACTGCGGCGGCTGGAAACAAGCCAAGGCTTACCGCATCAAACCGTGATAGCACTGACAGCCAACGCTATGGTAGGCGAACGTGAAAAATGTCTGGCTGCCGGCATGGATGATTATTTAACAAAACCAATTGTTTCCGAAGATTTGAACGCCCTGTTAGCTGATCGATTAGATTGGTGATTGATCGCACGACCGCCAAATTTGTTATTGTTCAACAAAAATAGCCGGAAGAATATATTTTTATTTCGGTATAACCTGTTGTTTCTTTATGGTCGATTGATATGCTCTGAATTGCTGAATAATCCGAAAACAAAAAAGGGCATGTATCGCTACACCCCCTTATATTATTAACTTTGTTTAGTTGTTGTTTTCGGTTGTTTTACTCGATTACTTTCCAATACAGAAACTGGAAAAAATCTTTCCAAGCAGATCATCAGATGTCACCTTACCAGTTATTTCAGATAAACTCATTTGTGCCTGTCTTAAGTCTTCAGCGACTAATTCACCAGCTTGATTAATTTGGAGTTGGTTTAAAGCATTTTCTACAAACTCACTAGCTACTCTGATGGCTTCTATATGTCGCCTTCTGGCTATAAACACATTATCAGTAGCCTCATTAAAACCCACACTTTCTTTAAGATGCTGTCTTAATAAATTAAGACCTTGACCGGTTTTTATAGATAGGTAACAACTAAAGCCCGTTTCAATTTGCTTGATTTCAGGTTCGATATTGAGTAGGTCAATTTTATTGTAAACTTTAATAATAGGAATATGAGTGGGTAATGTTTTTAATAACTCATCAGATTCTGCTTCTCTCGCATCAATCAGTAGTAAAATTTTATCGGCTTTTTGAATCTCAACATGCGCTCTGCGAATACCTTCTTTTTCAATTAAATTATCGCTGTCTCTTAAGCCGGCTGTATCAATAATATGCAATGGCATTCCATCCAACTGGATGCGTTCTCTGAGTACATCCCGAGTGGTTCCAGCAATGTCTGTGACGATAGCCGCTTCATGTCCCGCTAAGGCATTCAGTAAGCTGGATTTTCCTGCATTGGGTTTACCTACTAAAACAACCGTCATACCATCACGTAATAAGCGGCCTTGTTGCGCCGTTTTTTGAATCTCTTGAATACGCGCTAATAATCTTTTAACTCTTTTTTCAACCACGCCATCGGTTAAAAAATCAATTTCTTCGTCGACAAAATCAATGGCGGCTTCTACATAAATACGGAGTTCTGTTAAATCAGTCACCAACTCATTAATTTGTTTTGAAAAGTCACCTTGCATTGATTTCTGCGCAGAACGAACCGACTGCTCGGTGCTACTTTTAATTAAATCAGCGACCGCTTCGGCTTGAGCTAAATCGAGTTTGTCATTTAAAAACGCGCGTTCAGTAAATTCACCTGGCTTGGCTAAGCGTGCACCTAATGAAATGACTCGACGTAATATCATGTCTAAGACGACAGAACCGCCGTGACCCTGAAGCTCAAGGATATCTTCGCCTGTGTAGGAAGCAGGTGCAGGAAAATAAAGACTAATCCCATAATCAAGAATACCACCATCTCCTCCTAAAAAATTAGAGAACTGAGCGTATCTTGGAATTAATGGTTTATTGAAAAGTTGTTTGGCAATTTCAGTAACCAGGGTTCCTGAAATTCGAATAATACCTACACCACCATTCCCTGGTGGTGTAGCTATAGCTGCAATGGTATCTTGATTGACCAGCAATTTAGCCTTCTTTTTCTATTTGCTTTGTAATGTAAGTTTGTTGGATGATTGATAAAGTGTTATTAATAACCCAATATAAAACTAAACCTGCTGGAAAGAATAGAAAAAATACCGTAAAGACGATAGGGAACATCTTCATTACTTTTGCTTGAATAGGATCAATAGGTGCGGGATTTAAACTCTGCTGAATTTTCATTGAAATACCCATGATCACCGGCAAGATATAGAAAGGATCTTGTATCGATAAATCTTGTATCCACAACATAAAGGGGGCTTGACGAAACTCAACGGTCTCACTTAATACCCAGTACAACGCCATAAACACAGGGATTTGTATCAGAATAGGTAAACACCCGCCTAAGGGATTAACCTTTTCCTTTTTATATAGACTCATCATTTCAGTGTTGAAACGAGGTCTATCGTCAGCAAAACGATCTTGTAGCTCTTTTAAGCGCGGTTGAATTTTACGCATTTTAGCCATTGATCTAAAACTGGATTGAGATAAAGGGAAAAACAGTAACTTTATACAAAAAGTTACTCCCATAATCGCTAAACCCCAATTTCCAATCAATCCATGAATAAAATTTAAAAGGCTGTATATTGGTTTACCAATAAAAGTTAAAACACTATAATCAACTGTCAGTTCAAGACCCGGAGAGACTTTTTCCATCATAGGTTGAATCTTAGGTCCTGCAAATAACTGAGAGGCAAACCTTGCTTCAGTATTAGGTTCTACAACTGTAGAAGGAGAATAGGTTCCAATAACGTAACGACCATCTTTTAGTTCTTTAGTATAAAAGTGGTTTTCCTGGTCAGCTGGTGGAATCCAGGCAGAAGCAAAGTAATGTTGAATCATCGCAGTCCAACCACCTTTAGAGGTTACATCTAACGTTTCATCAGCCATATCGTCAAAACTAATTTTTTGATATTTACTTTTTTCAGTATAAATAACCCCGCCGTCATAAGCTCTCATGCCGCCAGTCAGCATGTTGCCCTTACCGGCTTTATCCTGGGTTTTTAATAATTGACTATATTGTCTGCCCGACCAAGCTTTTCCTGAGTTGTTTTTTACAGTTTGATCCAGTTTGATTTCATAACTACCCCGAGTAAACGTAAATAATTTAGTAATAACCAAACCTTGATTGTCTGTCCAGGTTAATGGCACTGAAATACTGTCTTGACCTTCTTGAAGCGTATAACTGTCTTGCTCATTAGTAAAGGCTGTATAGTGATTAGGTGCTGTTGTAGAGCCACTGTCTGCAATTAAACCGCTTTGAGCAACAAATATTTTTTCTGGGTTATTATTAAATAAGCGTACAGGAGCAGTATTAATTTCGGCGGCTTGCATACCAATTATTTGACGCAAACTATTAACTACGTTATTTGCTTTTTCGATTGGGTAACTTAATAGATCTAAATTGGTGACTGTAGCACCTTGTAAATCGATTTCAAGCGCAATCACATCCGTTTTAATTTTCACTGTCTTTGCAGTAGGTGAAGTTAATACCGGTGCAGAGTCTGTATTTTGTGCTTCAGATCCTGCGGGTAAAGATGATTGAGCTACATTCGTACTGGGTAAATCTTCTTTATTTTTTGCAATAGCTGGGCTTGAAATTGTAGCCACTTCTGGTTTTGGGTTATAGTCTTGCTCCCAAGCCTGCCACAACATAAATACCAACATTGCAAAAGTTACAACGAGTATAAATCTTATATTATCCATTCTTATTACCAAATTTTTCTGGAACGGGATCAATGCCCCCTTCATTAAAAGGGTGGCACTTTAATAATCTTCTGAGGGTGAGATAAGAACCAATGATAGCACCATGACGCTGAAGTGCCTCTAAGGAATAACTTGAACAGCTTGGATAAAAACGACAGTTTGAGCCAAGCAAAGGACTAATAAAGAATTTATAACCCTTTATTATTGCTATGAGCAAGAAGCGCATCGAGATACCAATCTAAGCCAATGTTTTTCCAATGACATTCTTAATAATTCCAGTGGAGCATCAACGGCTTCCCTTCGCGCAAGCACAACAATGTCTATATTTCCCAAGTATTGTTGTTGTATTCTAAAGTTTTCCCTTACCGCTCTTTTAATGACGTTTCGGTGAACTGCTTTTCTTATATTCTTTTTGGCAATCGCCAAGCCTAGCCTAGGATGATCAAACTCATTTTTTATGGCTAAAAGTGTAAAATAAGTATCACTCGATTTTATAGGCTTAGCAAAAACTTTTTTATATTCAGCGGGTTTTTTTAACCGTAATGCCGAAGGGAAATTAAAATGATGCTCTATCACCCAAGGTCAACTAGACAGTTAACTTTGCACGACCTTTTGCTCTACGCGCACTTAATACTTTACGACCACCGACAGTCGCCATTCTTGCGCGAAAACCATGAGTTCTTGCACGTTTGATTTTACTGGGTTGGTAAGTTCTTTTCATTGTATTTAAAGCCTAATCAGATGAGTGTTAACAAAAACAGATAAAAAAGACTACGGATGATAAAATAATTACCATGGCATGTCAATTCTGTAGTGCAATGTTTTATTACTGTATATTAATTACCAAACCACTTCTTCCCCACTAGATTACTAATCAATACTTACGTCAATGAACTCAATTTGGGATAACTGCCTTATAAAACTTGAAAATGAAATTGCTGGTTCCGATTTCAGTACCTGGATTCGACCTTTACAAGCGATAGAAACTCAGGGACAAATAAAACTATTAGCCCCCAATAAGTTTGTACTGGATTGGGTTAAACAACACTATTTTGCCAAAATCGAAGAATCTGTTCGTGAATTTTCAAATGGTACTGTTGAAACAAATCTTGAAATTGGCTCAAAGAAACCCATAACTAATGCTGTAGCCAGTAGTGGAGGAGTTAGTGGTCATTCCAAACCCACTGAAACCAAAAAGACCACGCCTAACTTTCTTAACAAATCTTTTACCTTTGAAAATTTTGTTGAAGGAAAATCAAATCAACTGGCTAGAGCCGCCTCCATTCAGGTTTCTGAAAATATTGGCAGAGCTTACAACCCGCTACTTATCTATGGCAGTTCGGGCTTGGGAAAAACGCATTTAATGCATGCAATAGGGAATGCCATTTTACAAAAAAATTCTTTAGCCACGATTGTTTATCTTCATTCTGAAAAATTTGTTCAGGATATGGTGAAAGCGTTGCAACAAAACTCCATTAACTCCTTTAAAGAATATTATCGGGCTATTGATGTACTGTTAATTGATGATATTCAATTCTTTGCGGGTAAAGAACGTTCACAGGAAGAGTTTTTTCATACGTTTAATACCTTACTAGATAAAAAGCACCAGATAGTTTTAACCTGTGATAAATACCCAAAAGAAATTATTGGACTTGAAGACCGATTAAAATCCAGATTTGGTTGCGGTCTACCGGTATCGATTGAACCGCCTGATATGGAAACAAGAGCCGCCATTTTAATGAAGAAGGCTGCACACGTTAATGTTGAACTTCCTCAAGAAGTAGCTTTTTTTATTGCTAAAAAAATTCCCTTTAATGTACGTGATCTTGAAGGTGCTTTAAGAAGAGTTATTGCCAATGCCCAATTTACCGGGCGAGAAATTACGATTGAATTTACTAAGGAAGCCTTACACGATTTGATTTCTCTAAAAGATAAACTCGTAAACATGGATAACATTCAAAAAGTCGTTGCTGAATATTTTAAAATCCGGGTGGCTGACTTATCTTCCAAGAATAGAAAACAAACGGTGACACGCCCCCGGCAAATGGCCATGTGCTTAGCGCGTGAATTAACCTCTCATAGTTTTCCTGAGATTGGTGATGCCTTTGGGGGACGTGACCACACAACCGTGATGAATGCCTGTAAAAAAATACATGAATTAAAGGAAATAGATCACAAAATTGCTGAAGATTACTCTAATCTGCTAAGAACACTCTCGCATTAAGCTGTGGATAAAAAATGTATAACTGACTCATTATTGAGGACAGTGTTGTGCATAAAAATGAAGGTAAAAATTATTTTTTATTTATCCACTGGTTATACACAGGCTAAATGTCTTAATAGACAATTAATAACTTATTGAATACTATTTAAAATTAGACTTATCAACAGGTTTTCGCATGTATAATAGTAATAAATAAAACTAAATAGATATTCTATTATTTAAAAAAAATCACTGCTGATAAAACCGTTATGGCGTAAAGTTAATTCAAATTATTTTAAATCTAACAAGCGTATAATTAGACCTGTTACCATCATCAATAATTTTTAATCAAAAAATTATTAATAAGAGCTTTTTGCTAAACTACATCATCATGAAATTTATAATTAATAGAGAAGAGTTACTCACTCCGTTACAACAAATTGTGAGTGTTATCGAAAAAAGGCAAACAATGCCAATACTATCTAACGTATTAATTGTTGTTGAAAAAGACTCGCTTTGTTTAACAGGTACTGATCTTGAAGTTCAAATTATCGCTAGAATTAACATTAGTTCTGCGACACCTGGCTCAATTACTGTTCCTGCCAGAAAGTTTTTGGATATTTGTCGATTGTTGCCTAATGGTGCCGAGATTAAATTTGATCAACAACATGACAAAGTTAAAATTTCGTCACATCGAAGTAAATTCTCGTTAAGTTGTTTGCCTGCTGATAACTACCCTGATTTTTCAGAATCTGAGTTAGAAAATACATTCTTTGTTAATGCTGGTAAATTTAAAAAAGCCTTTGATAAAACTTTATTCTGTATGGCTAATCAAGATGTACGTTACTACTTGAATGGTTTATTACTGAATATTTCTAATAGTAAATTAAAGTTGGTTGCATCTGATGGTCATCGTTTATCCATTTATGAAGATTTCTTAGATGAGGGTATCGGTTATGAGGCGAGAATCATTTTTCCCAGGAAAGGCGTTATCGAACTCAATAGATTACTTGATGACCCTGAAGTTGAATTAATAGTTGAGTTCTCAACTAATAACATCAGAATTATCATTAAAAATCTTATTTTTTCAGCTAAATTAGTTGATTCAAAATATCCTGATTTTGGTAAAGTTTTCCAACAAGCTTTTTTTAAGCCTATTTATATTAAAAAGCAATTATTAAAAGATGCGTTAACACGGGTTGCTATATTGTCTAATGAAAAATTTAAAGGCATTACTTTAGATATTTCAACTGATAGCTTAAGAATCAGTACGCATAATCCTGAACATGATGAAGCTGAAGAAGAAATTGCTATTGAGCACACAGGTGATCCAATCACCATTGCTTTTAATGCTCACTATTTATTGGATGCTATTTCAAATATAGATTCTGAGGATGCTGTACTGACTATTGCACAAAATTTGAGTAGTTGTTTTATCGATGAGCCGGTTAATTGTGCTTATAAATTTATTGTGATGCCAATGAGGCTCTAACCCATTGCAATGACCTTATTGAAGCTTGATATTTATGCGATTAGAAATATTTTAAAAGAGTCCTTCATTCCATCGCAGACTATTAATTTCTTTTATGGTGAAAATGGTAGCGGTAAAAGCGCTATCATTGAAGCTATTTTTATTTTAGGTCGCGCTAAATCTTTTCGCTCTACTTCTATTAAGTCCGTTATTAACATTTCAGAAAAACAGCTGGTAGTTTGCGCTCAAACGCAACAACCGAATGGCATTTTAATGCATTTAGGTGTTCAGTTAGACAGTAAAAATATTTGCTGTCATGTTAATCATCAAGCCACACAAAAAAGATCTGACTTGGCTTATGCACTGCCTTTGCAAATTATTCATCCTAAGAGTTTTGAATTACTGGATGCAGGATCACAACTAAGACGTGAATATTTAGACTGGGGAGTGTTTAACGATGATGAGTGTTTTTTAGCGAACTGGCGACATTTTAAAAGAGCGCTGTTACAACGCAATGCCTTATTAAAATCAAAAAGTATTACACATATCGATGTTTGGAATAAGGAATTGGTGTATTACGGTACAATAGTCAACCATTATCGAGAACTTTATTTACAAAAGCTTAAGCCAGTGTTCTTAGATATTCTTGCGCACTTTATTGAAATCGATGAGATTGAATTAAAGCTGTTATCCGGGTGGGATATATCTAAAGATTTTGGAACTATTTTAGTTGAAAATATAGATTATGATTTACGTTATGGCTTTACACATAATGGCCCCCATCGAGGGGATTTTCAATTATGGGTTAATAATAGATTAGCTAAAGATTTCGTTTCACGCGGACAACTTAAGTTGTTAGTCATTAGTTTAAAGCTCGCCCAAATGCAGTTACTAAAAAACACTCGTAATATTATAGGCTGTTTTTTAATAGATGATTTTTCAGCTGAGCTTGACGTAGTTAACCGTGCAAAACTATTAAATTATTTATCTAAAATGGACTGTCAGGTTTTTATAACTGCAACAGAACAATCGGATTTTGGCGATTTAAAACAAATAATAAATTACAAAATGTTCCACGTGGAACATGGCAACATCAAGCAAGTGTAATGTTCCACGTGGAACATTCACAACAACCGGGAAGGCAAGAAAGTCATGAGTGATAATAACAACGATCAATACGATAGTACTAATATTCAAGTATTAAAAGGATTGGATGCAGTAAGAAAACGTCCAGGCATGTATATAGGTGATACTGATGATGGCTCTGGTTTACATCACATGGTTTTTGAGGTTGTCGATAACTCAATCGATGAAGCTTTAGCAGGTCACTGTAAAGAGGTCAAAGTTATTATTCATAGTAATGGTTCTGTCAGTGTTTTAGATGATGGGCGTGGTATTCCAGTTGATATTCATAAGGAAGAGGGGCGCTCAGCTGCTGAAGTTATTATGACCGTGCTTCATGCAGGAGGAAAATTTGATGATAATGCCTATAAGGTATCAGGTGGTCTTCATGGAGTAGGTGTTTCTGTTGTTAATGCGTTATCTGAAGAATTAAATCTTGAAGTACGAAAAAATGGTCAGCTTTATAAACAGCAGTATCGCATGGGAAACCCCGTTGCACCTTTAGCGGCTGTTGGCCCTGCTGAAGGCTCGGGTACCTTAATTAATTTTAAGCCCAGTGCTGAAACATTTACAGATGTTGAATTTCATTACGACATACTGGCTAAACGATTAAGAGAGTTATCTTTCTTAAATTCAGGTGTGCGTATTAGCTTAAGTGATGAACGTACCGAAAGAAAAGATGTGTTTGAGTTCGAGGGTGGCATAGGTGCGTTTGTTGTTCATCTTAATAAAAATAAAACACCTCTTTTTCCAGAAGTCTTTCATTTCATCACTGAAAAAGAAGGTGTTACTGTAGAAATAGCGATGCAGTGGAACGACTCCTATCAGGAAAACGTTTTTTGCTATACCAACAATATACCGCAACGGGATGGTGGTAGTCATTTGGCCGGATTTAGAGGGGCCTTAACTCGAACTATCAATCAATATATTGAATCCAGTGGCTTGGCTAAAAAGGAAAAAGTACAAACAACCGGTGATGATGCCAGAGAAGGCTTAACTGCGGTTCTATCAGTTAAGGTACCTGATCCCAAGTTTTCATCACAAACTAAAGATAAATTAGTGTCATCGGAAGTTAAACCATTGGTTGAATCTACGATGAGTGAAAAACTCCAGGAGTTTTTATTGGAAAGACCTCAAATTGCTAAAGCGATTGTAGGGAAAATCATAGATGCAGCAAGAGCAAGAGAAGCTGCACGTAAAGCCCGTGAAATGACGCGCCGTAAAACCACGCTGGATATTGCAGGATTACCTGGAAAGCTGGCAGATTGTCAGGAAAAAGACCCGGCATTATCTGAACTGTTTTTAGTGGAAGGGGATTCAGCGGGGGGATCAGCAAAGCAAGGTAGAGATAGACGCACGCAAGCTATTTTGCCGTTAAAAGGTAAAATTTTAAATGTTGAGAAAGCGCGTTTCGATAAGATGATATCTTCTGAAGAAGTCGGTACTTTAATTACTGCTTTAGGTTGTGGCATCGGTAAGGATGAATATAATCTGGCTAAACTGCGTTATCACCGGATTATTATTATGACGGATGCGGATGTGGATGGTTCTCATATTCGTACGTTGTTATTGACGTTCTTTTATCGTCAATTGCCCGAGATAGTTGAAAAGGGCTATATCTATATTGCGCAACCACCGCTCTATAAAGTTAAAAAAGGTAAACAAGAGCATTACGTTAAAGACGATGCCCAGTTGAATGAATATTTGATTCAGTTAGCGCTTGATAAAGCGCAGCTTTATACAGACGAGACGACTCCACCCATTCAGGGTCAAGGTTTAGAAAAACTCGCTAAAGAATATACCGGTGTAGTCAGTATTTTTAATCGATTATCAAGACGGTATGATGATGTGTTTCTGGAACAGTTTTGTTATATGGATGCAATCAGTGACGAAATCAAACTAGATCAAGAAACTCTGAGTGCTTGGTTGACCAAGATGGAGAAGAAACTACAGGAGAGCGACAACAAAGCTGTATTTACTATCGAATTGGATTATAAGTCGAGTACTGAGTTTTCTGTGGTGGTTAGTAAGAAGTTACATGGTATTACTAAAACCTTCGTTCTACCCTCAACCTTTTTTAACGGGAAGGATTATCTAAAGATTGCTCAATACGCCAGTGATACAGCGGATATGTTTAACGAAAGCTCTTACATGCAAATGGGAGAAAGACAACAGGCCGTTAGTAGTTTTAAGCAAGCGTTTGAATGGATGATGAAAGAAATTAAAAAAGGTCAGCACATACAGCGCTATAAAGGGTTAGGCGAAATGAACCCCGAGCAATTATGGGAAACCACATTGGATTCAAATAATCGTCGTTTATTACAAGTTAGAATAGAAGATGTGATTGCAGCGGATGAAATCTTTACGACCTTAATGGGGGATGTGGTTGAGCCTCGTCGTGATTTTATTGTTAAGAACGCTTTAGATGTAACTAATCTGGATGTTTAATCTCGATTCTTAGTCAGTTGATATGTCTGGTAACCGAAAGATAAATCAGTCGAGATGTAGCAGATGCCATAATAATCTTTTCATACAAGCTAAGGTAAGATTTTGAAGCACATTTTATTGGGTGTGAGTGGTGGAATTGCCGCCTATAAAGCCGCAGAATTAGTTCGTCTACTTAGAAAGCAGGGCGCTGAAGTCCGTGTTGTTATGACGCAATCAGCTCTTGAATTTATTAGTTCGCTGACCTTTCAGGCATTATCTGGAAATCCGGTTCATACTGAATTGTTGGATACTGAGGCTGAAAATGCCATGGGTCATATTAGTTTAGCGCGTTGGGCGGATGTCTTAATTATCGCTCCAGCCACAGCGAATACTCTGGCAAAGTTGAGTTGTGGTTTGGCTGATGATTTATTGTCAACGCTTTATCTGGCGGCAACGTGTCCCGTTTATGTAGCACCTGCAATGAATCAGGCGATGTGGAGTAAGGTCGTTACTCAAGAGAATATTGCTCGACTGATAAGACAGGGCGTGCATATCATAGGGCCGGAAATAGGTGATCAGGCCTGTGGTGAAACAGGTTTGGGTCGAATGTCTGAGCCAATGACTATTTGCAATCAACTGGTTTTGGCACTGCAAGATCAAGTGACATTTTCAGAGCTTGGTTTGCAAGGTCATCGGGTGTTGATTAGTGCAGGGCCTACTCGTGAACCGTTAGACCCGGTGCGCTACTTGACTAATCGCAGCTCAGGAAAAATGGGTTACGCGATCGCTGCTGCGGCCATAAAAGCGGGTGCAGACGTTACTCTGGTGAGTGGCCCTGTTGAATTGACTGCCCCTGCCAACGTTAATTTAATTAATGTAACAACGGCGGAGCAAATGTATCAGGCGGTGATGTCTAGCGCTTTAGAACATACAATTTATATTGGTACTGCCGCTGTCGCTGATTATAGTCCTATTGTCAGTGACAAAAAGATCAAGAAAGACGGTAATTCATTGACGCTCATCTTACAAAAAACTAAAGACATATTAGCGGCTGTTTCAGCACTTGAGCAGCGACCCTTTACTGTTGGATTTGCGGCTGAGACCCATGATCTTGAAAGGTATGCCAGAGATAAGCTGACACAAAAAAAACTGGATATGATTGCAGCAAACTGGGTAGGTCAAGAACAAGGTGGTTTTGATAGTGAACAAAATGCCTTGCAGGTCTTTTGGGATAAAGGAGATAAAGCATTATTGATGACGGACAAGGGGCAATTGGCTGAGCAACTGATCGATTTAATAATCGAGCGGATTAAGGCACGCTAATGCGATTACTTTCTGGCTTCAATGAGTTTGATAATGGGGCCGCTACGTTCATCAATCCTAACGGAGGAAAAACCACAGGCTTTGACGTTTTTAACCGTATTTCGATTAATGTTGGCACCGATTAGCGTTAGTATGACAGGATTAATAATATTCATGAGTTTGGCAATAAAAGTATTTGAGCTAATGACATGTTCCAGTAATAACAGTTGACCACCAGGCCGACAAACCCGATAGAGTTCTTTTAAGCCTTTGACTGGCAATGGAACCGAAC
Organism: uncultured Methylococcaceae bacterium; assembly: GCA_903839855.1. Classification (GTDB taxonomy): domain Bacteria; phylum Pseudomonadota; class Gammaproteobacteria; order Methylococcales; family Methylomonadaceae; genus Methylobacter_C. Next base: position 2,453 of record CAIMEB010000060.1, on the reverse strand, counting down.
AGAAGACAAAAGAGCCGATGACGGTATCAAAGCTGTTATCTGCAAACGCTAATGACTGTATATCCATTAAATCCAGCGCGACGGTAACGCCTTTTCGGTGTTTGTTATGAAGCGCTTGTTTCAGCATTTTCTCACTAAAGTCAATTGCGGTAAGCTGTGCTTCAATTGGGTAAAATTCAAAGTTCTTACCGGTGCCAACTCCCACTTCAAGAATATGATAGCCCTCAACTTTCGACCATAGCTTTTTGCGCCAGGTTTTAAAAAACAAACCTTCCATGATTGCTTCCATGGCATCAAAATAAGGAGCGATTCGATTATATCTTTTTTTTATGGTGGCGCTATCTACTTTCATAATGGGATTAATCTGTGTGTCGGGTTGTTAAATAGTACAGCGAGAGTTTAAGCTTCATCAACATTATTCTTGTCCGTCGTGTAAAATAGTCATAAATGCTCCTATAGAGCTTAGGCAAAATTATGGGTAGGCAAGTTTACTTAATGACCCTGTTAAGAGCAGGGACGTGTATTTTGGATTTTTAAAGACGTGAAACCACAAGTAGAAGATTTGGTACAGACCCGACTCCCGACTGCAAACGGTGAGTTTGTTCTGCATTATTATAGCAACACCCTTGATGATAAAGAGCATATAGCCCTGGTTAAAGGTGAGGTGACTGATAAAGAGGCTGTGCCGGTACGGATTCATTCAGAATGTTTTACTGGTGATGTACTGGGTTCAAGGCGCTGCGATTGTGGTGAGCAATTGGTTATAGCGATGCAACTGATTAATGATTTAGGATACGGGGTATTGATCTATTTGCGTCAGGAAGGCCGAGGTATCGGACTATTAAAGAAATTGCAGGCGTATAACTTGCAGGATAGTGGCATGGATACGGTCGACGCCAATCTGCATTTAGGTTATTTAGCCGATGAGCGTGAATATAATATCGCTGCTTTAATACTGAATGATTTAAAGGTTAAGTCAGTGCAGGTGTTAACCAATAATCCTGATAAGATAGCTGCTTTGGAAACGCTGGGGATTAAGGTGCTTGGGCGTATTCCGGTTGAGTCAGTAGCTAACGATGATAATCTGGGTTATTTAAAGACTAAAGCCAAGAAAATGGCGCACATGCTGTTTCAATCCAATAAAAAGTAGCGGTTATTGATTTGAATAAAACCATAAATAACCGGAGTTAGAGTAAACTGTGCGTCTTTACTCTAACCCCTGCTATTCCCACGTTTGCTGTTCTTTATTTTTAACCAATCACTTTGCTTACAGGTACACAAAAATCTGTTGTACCTTGAGTCGTAATGGCTGCACAACGAAAATAATATTTTGTAAGGTCGTTTAAGTCTGTCATTTCAAAATGGGCAGTCGTGCTGTAACCGGCGATTATCCAATCGGCTTCATTTTCGGGTATTGCATCTTTAGCATATTGCCAGATATAGGCTACGGCAAATTCAATTGCTTTAGCTGTTAAGGTGATACTGCCGGCATTAAGGCCATCGATAATGGCCAGAACTGGTTTTTGTTGATATACCGGTTGTCTGGTTGTTGAAAATCCACTGCTGAGTATGATGGCTTCATCGCCATCAGCAACTCTTTGTACATAAGCGGCTAAATTAATAAACAGGTTGTCTAATATTTTTGCTTTGTTATGCATCGTAACGGTCGAAAGATGATTACTATCAGCATTAGCTAAAATGCTTTGCTCATAATCGTCAATGGCTGCGATTGCATCAGCCAAAGTAATATCTGGTGTTAAATAGTTAGGATTGCCTGTTAAATTAAGGATCACATTTCGACAAAAATTGATCTTAGCGGGTGGTGTGAGTTTTACAAAGTCGAGTAGTACTTTATATTTTTTCAAAAGTTTCTCTTATATAGGAGGTATGGAGGGTATAACACTAAAGCTTTTAATGAAGCTTTGAATCATTGTAAGGGGTTTTAATTTTTAAACCAATACGTATAAATACCTAGATATAGACTTTCAGATAAATAAATTCCAATAATGTACAGAACTACCCTTATTTTAAAGGTCTTTAGCAAATGAGTTTGGAAATTTAATTTCTGAATGTCTATAGATAGCATGGGGAGTGTAAGAGGTTTAGCGATAACTGTAAGAATCGATGGATAATTCAAGGAAGCCAGCGATAATTATAAGAATCGATGGGTAGTTTAAAGAAGCCAGCCGATAACTGTAAGATTCGATGGATAGTTCAAGTAAGCCAGCGATAGTTATAAGAATCGATGGGTAGTTTAAAGAAGCCAGCCGATAACTGTAAAATTTGATGGATAGTTCAAGTAAGCCAGCGATAGTGATAAGATTCGATGGATAGTTCAAGTAAGCCAGCGATAGTGATAAGTACCTATGTAAAATTAATTTAACTTAACTTTTAAGAAAAGTCTACGGTGAAAGATAGTCCAATATTAGCAAGCACATCAAATAATTCTCTTT
>CAIMEB010000059.1 GCA_903839855.1 uncultured Methylococcaceae bacterium | reverse complement strand
GTAAAAGGGCTCTTCAAGTGCGAATTTGAAATCATCTTGATTAGCTAATGGCATGTATATAAACCTTCATTGTACAATGAACTGAAGGTTTGTGTTCATTTGTACATCGAAAGAAACCCGTTTTCATGACTTTATAAAGCCAGGAATTGCATAAAGTGTGTAAACCGGTAAATGAAGGATGCCAAATTTTTCAAAACTGGAGCAAATCGCCAGTGTGTTTGAGTTGGACGTGGTTGAATTGTTAAGTTTTGGTGAAAAGAATGTAATTTGCTTAATCGGTGATAACAGCGTCAATATTTCACAAATGATAGGTTCATCAAAAGAATTGATATTTGAAATGCAAAAACTACAACTGGGCTTAGAACATAAAGAAGCTATGTTAGCTCAGAAAGATAAGGAAATTCAGAGATTAGAAGAGTTAATTGCTTTGATGAAAACTCAGTTACCCTAAGTGAGTTGGATAGATGCTTAATCATATCGAATGGTGATTTTACCATAGCATTTATGGTTCATGCCTTATCATAACTTATCTAACGACCACCTGCTTTCCTGCCGAGTAGTTAAGGCAACTGTAAAGAAAGAATTGGGCGCCAAAAATAAGGTTTGCCATCAATAAATGCACAGGCTGTGCGATGGCGGGTACCCCCAGTCTGTCAAGGCTAACACCCGCCAGAATAGCAGTGATGACCAATGAAATCAGGGTGAATCCGGTACGCAATAATACATTTCCTTTATCCACTGCCTGATAAATTTTCCAGACTAACCATGCGTTGGTAAACAGAATAATCGATGAAAATGAACGGTGTATATAAAAAATAATAGGGAAATCATCACGCCAATACTGACGCTCAATGTGTGTTTGAGAAATAAAATCAACGGCTTCTCTAACCTGGGTACCCATTGCTATTTGCAATAGAGTCATGATCATTGCGGCAATTAATACCGTTCTAAACTTGTCAGGCAATAAGCGGGTATTAATTTCACTGAGATAATCGCGTTGTGAGCGAGCAATGGTATAGATCAGTAAAGCGACGATGACCAACGCCAACAGCATGTGTAAGGTAATCATGAGTGGTTTAAGGTTACTGGCGACAACATTGGAACCCAACCAGCCTTGAAAGCCAACCAGAAAAAAACTGCTTAAGGATAAGTAGAAGATTGGTTTGTCCGATTTAAGATAAATACGTGATGACCACGCCGTTAAGAAAATCAAGAAACCAATGCTGACACCGACTAAACGATTAGTATATTCAGTCCATGTTTTGACGGGGTTAAATTGGGTATTCTCATAACCGCGTTCGGCATAAATCTCATGGTAATTATCAGGTAGTTGAGCTTCTTCAGTCGGTGGCACCCATTGTCCAAAACAGGTTGGCCAGTCAGGGCAGCCCATACCTGCGCCTGAAGCCCTTACAATACCTCCCATAAGAATGACAAGGTAAACCGCGAAGATAGTGATAACGCCGATCCGGCGAAATTTTAAAATGGCTTGAGAATCTATCATAATGGGCGTGTTAATAGAGTTACAGGGGTTTGATGGTTGTCGTTTAGCATTAGGTTGTAGGTATCGTGCTCAGAAAGCTGTAAAACGATTAACATTTTAACGCTATTTTCTTCAGTTTCGGTGCTAACCGGTGAGCGGATTGCCGTGAGTACCTTGGTACTTGCTTCAGTGGTATTGGAGCCGCTGCTGTTAAGTATACCTGAATTAGGAACCGGAATTAAGGGGGAGATACAGTCAGCCAGGCAGAGTACTTTTTTGGCTTTACCCAGATAATGGGTTCTGGCAACAATCTCTTGACCCGTATAGCAGCCTTTATTGTAACTGATACCACCCAGTTGATCCAGATTGAGCATTTGTGGGATAAATTCTTCACTCGTCTCAGTGGTTAACCACGGAAGACCGGAAAGTATATCCAAATAACGCCATTGTTCAGACGATACGGGTAAAAAGCCTTGATTATTAACGTAGTCCGACCATAGCGCGATAGCGCGATCAACTTCGGCAATGATTAACACTCTGTCTTCTAAGGTGGACAGATGAATACTCAGCGTATCTTGTTGTGAGGTGCTAAAAAGGGTATTGTCTTGCCTTTTAGTCTGCTCGGGTTTAGTCCGAACCAGTCCTATTAAGCACAGTGTTTCTGAGCAATCTGTTAAAGTCACCGCTGCTCTTAACGTATAGCGTTGTAATCTGTTCTTGACAGTATCCAGTAATTCTTTAGGCAGCACCATTAAAAACGCATCGGTGGTTTTTGCCAATATAAAAGTAGTAATGGCACGCCCCTGAGGTGTGCATAAAGCGCCTAGACTGCTTTGTGTTTCAGTTATATTGTTAATATTACAAGTGAGTTGTCCCTGCAAAAATTTAGCAGCATCGTTGCCAGCAATCTTCAGAATCCCCAGATGTGCAAGCGGATACAGGGTATTACCGGAACTGCAAGCTGAAATAATCGGGAAAGTGATACTCATCTCATTTTCAAAGTGAGCGTTTTGATTGAGTAGAAAGTTTTTCCAATGTTGATTCATAGACGAAAAGTGGAAGGATTTATCATAGAGTAGGATTATATCGCAACTGTCTTGAAGTGCGCCCTGCTTAAATGCATTATCTTTTTTAGCACTGATGGATTAAACAAGGTGTTACTCTGAACAGAGCACATCATCATTAAGTCAAGCTACCCAATGAGTTCATGGCCGAAAATCAGATACCCAGATCTCTGCATCAAGCCCATTTAAGAAGCCTATACAAAACCATTATAAAAACCAATCATATAAACCAGAAAAAACAAAAATTAGCTAAGTGTCTTGCCAAACGTCACAGAACCTGAAATCATACCATTTTTATCATTTGAGTTATCAAACGACGGCTCTGCCGCTTGACATCACTATGCCTCAATTACAAGTGCCGATGTTTCCAATAGGTGTTACGCCTATCACCTCTTGGCTTTCTTTCTAAATTGATTGATGATCAAGAAGGCAATTTATTCAAGGCTATTTTTTGGCGAAAAGTAGCACTCTTACACTCATAAATCTCTCAACATGCCCTTACCTCCGTTAAGTCTCTATATCCATATCCCTTGGTGCATCAAAAAATGCCCCTATTGTGATTTTAACTCTCATGCGGTTAAAAGCGACACGCCCGAAACAGCCTATATAGATGCACTATTAAATGATTTAGCTGAAGATATTCAACGCTATGCGGTGACTCGTCCCATTAGTAGTATTTTTATTGGCGGTGGCACGCCCAGTTTATTTTCACCTGAATCCTTGGATCGCTTGTTACGAGGCATTGAACAACGTATAACCTTAACACCCAATCTTGAGATTACCCTTGAAGCCAATCCAGGCACCTTTGAAAGTCAAAAGTTTGCAGAATTTAGAGCACTAGGCATCAACCGTCTATCCATTGGCATTCAAAGCTTTAATGATGTGTTATTACAAAAGCTAGGCCGCGTGCATTCGGCTAAAGAAGCCTTAGCGGCGGGGGACTTTACTCAACAGGCCGGTTTTAGCAACTTTAATCTGGATCTCATGTTTGGCCTACCCGACTCTCATCCAGAAGACAGTCTTAATGATGTAAAAACCGCCATTAGCCTGAAGCCTACCCACATCTCGTTTTATCAATTAACCCTGGAACCGAATACTTATTTCCATCGCTTCCCGCCAAAATTACCGAATGACGAGATTATTTTTAGCACGCAAAAACAGGCTCAGCATTGCCTAGCCGAACACGGCTATCATCAATATGAAGTCTCTGCCTACAGCCAGACCGGAAGACAATGCCAACATAATGTAAACTACTGGCAATTTGGTGATTATCTAGGCATTGGTGCCGGCGCACATGGCAAAATAAGCCAAGCACTCCCGAACTTGATTACCCGCACGTTTAAGCCCAAAAGCCCAGAACAATACTTAAGCAACACTCATAAAAGCGGCGGTGCTAACCTGATTTCTAAAGCTGAATTACCGCTAGAGTTTGTGATGAATCATCTCAGGTTAAAACAAGGCTTTACCGTCCCCACTTACCAAGCCGCGACTGGACTGAATATGGATAGTTTAGAGCCCGCTTTATCAAACGGACTTAAAGAAGGATTGCTTATCTATGACAATAACCATTATTATTGCTCAAAACAAGGCTGGAACTTTATGGATAATATCTTAGAGAAATTTATCCCTTGAGAACCACCAGCTACAACACTAACTTAATTAGTGCCTGAACGGTAATCTATAATCTAATATAAAACAATAAGTTGTGATATAATACACATCTGAATATTAACTATCCTGATTCTGGCTTAAAACATGCTTATTTAAACAACTTATTGATAAAAAAGGCTTTATTT
>CAIMEB010000058.1 GCA_903839855.1 uncultured Methylococcaceae bacterium | reverse complement strand
CAGTAATATTCCCATTAAACAAAATCCCAGCCACATCCGCTGTAGTTGGGTCAGTTTCGCATTGGGTTTTAGCTTTGACAGCGCTGTATCAAGATCAGTGACAAACGTTTTGATAAAGATAGCGGGTTCGTACATCAACAGGGTGCTGAAATACGTGGAAGTTTACACGGATTATTTTACAAAGTTTAGTGCTATTTTCCAATTCTTAAAAACTTGATAACTTTGGGAATGTTTTTCCAAAGGGCTGCTGCTTGTGGCGAAAGATCATTAGTTTGCATATAAGCTTACGAGTCGATTGAGAGAGCCATTATAGAAATAAATCGCCGTGGACATTGAAGCGATGCGCAAAGCGTTTTGCAGTTTCCTTGCTGATCATTGCGGATATATACTCTGCGACGGTTATAATAGATTCGCGAAATGAAAAAGTTGACTATTTTTAATTTAGAGATATAAACTAAGCCAAACTTCGGAGGTTTTTATTATGGTCGAATTTAAAAGTTACTCAGATAACCCTTATAGGGAAACAGTCATTAATGACATAGTAAAAGGGATTGATCGCGACGTAGAGAAGAGTGAAGATATATTGGCATTAGGGTTTGCTTCTGGTATGTTTTCGTCATTACTTGCACCTATTGCCCCTCCTTACGTACTTTTGCCTTTAATGGCGCTGGCTTTTGCCCTATCGGCTGGTTTTGCGAGGATAAACTACCTTAACATGCAGAAGCGGCTATCAGCTTCTATTATCCAGCTTAATTATCAGCAAAGAACTGTTTTAAGCCCAATAGCACGGGTATTTGTTGATTTTCCGATGGAACCTTTAGAAAAGTCTTTTAACCCTTTAAAAAATCTTAAGCGAACCTGGAAAAGTGTGCTAGGGGGAATTATCATGAATCCATTCTGGATACCGATTTTTTATATGCTAGGTATGCAAATTGGTGAAGAAAAAAATGTCTATCAATTAAACAAAGCCATTATCGGTGTCGAGCAAAAAATAAAGCCTACTCTATAATTTAAGTATCCAATTGGAAGGAAGCGGAGCTTGAGTTGCTTAGATAAGCCAAAACGTCTTCGGTATGACCTTTGACTTTTACTTTTCGCCATTCTTTTACCAAAGTACCTTCCTGATTAATCAGGAAGGTACTTCTTTCTATACCTCGAACCTGCTTTCCGTACATATTTTTCATCTTGATGACATTGAATAATTGGCAGAGGACTTCATTTTCGTCCGATATCAGGTCAAAGGGAAGGGCTTGTTTACATTTAAAGTTTTCATGTGATCGTAGTGTATCTCTCGAGATACCTAATATGATAGTATTTAGGGCATCAAATGTCTCGATATGGTCTCTAAAGGACTGACTTTCAAGCGTACAACCAGGTGTGCTATCTTTGGGATAAAAGTATAGCAAGACAAAATGGCCTTGAAGCTCACTTAACTTAATCGTTTTATCACCGGTCGACAGGGCTTCAAAGTCAGGGACTACCGTTCCAATCGTTATTGATGTCATAATTATTAGCGTTTTACAGGTTCAAGAATTGCGTCAATATTTAATTGATCGCAAAAGTCTAAAAACTCCTCTCTAAGCGATAACAGCGACAGTGAGGAGGGTATTAATACTATAAACTTGGTAGAAAAGACTGCCGATTGAATATAGGCGGCTTGATAAGAGCTGCCTGTTATTTCTTCAATGGCAATATCACGGTCAAACAAAAAAGCCGTGATAGATTCTACAATACTCTCTTTGTCCAGTGAAATGGTTTCCAATGAGTATGGGAGGTAATCTTTGTTTTTATCCTTTTCTTTTTGATCGGGTCTTAAGGTATGAATTTTTATGTCTATACGCTTTTGGATACTGTCTAGGGTGTTTTCAACTTTTGCAATTTGGTTCCAATTACCTTGAATGAGCATGTAGGCGGCAGTGGACTGACCTAATTGAGAAGAGCGTATTTCTAAAATATTACAGTTAGAATCACGGACGATGGGTAATATTTCTCCAATAAAATGAGTCTGATTGATACCTAAAACTGTAATGGCTAGTTGCATTGTATTATTTATAGTTAATTTTTAGAAAGTTTATCATCAAAATCAAAAAACTTTACCAACAATAAAGATTATTAGTATTAAAATAATAGTATATTATTTATATTAAGATTTTAACCATTGTTTAAACGCTTGGGTTTAGTCCCGTTTGTCAATCGTCATTTTATAAAGTTCAGATATGAGAAAAAATAAGAAAGATAGCCAGAATAAACTATTTAATGATTTTAATGCTGAATCAGATGATTTTGTTCTCGCTGATTTACAAACGGTAGAATCTGAGCAGGAGCCTTCTCCTGCACCATTATCGACTGTTCATGATGATGAGGTTACTATTAATAACTTATTTATGAGTTCAGAAGAGATTAAAGAAGACGGCGATGATGATGAGCAGGTTTTATTGAATGGGGCTTTATTTATTGGCGATGATGACGAAGATGATAACTTCTCGAGTTTCGACCGATTTATGATAGGGCCCGTTGAACATGACGAAGAGCTTGACGTTAACGATCCGTTTGATGGCAATAATGCTAACCTTAAGTTTGATGACATATCTGATGATGAAAAGTCCGAAGAAATCAGAGTCGAACCCTCATTTAGTAGAGCTAGAGTGTCTGCAAATAAGAGAGCGAATAAAGCACCAATTCTCGACGACGCTGATCAGGTTAGGTCATTCAATCAGTTTAATGCTGAATCAGATGATTTTGTTCCTGCTGCTTTACACACGACAGCACCTGAGCAAGCGTTTTCTCCTGTACCGTTAACGGCTGTTCATGATGATGAGACTCTATCAGATGATTTTGTTTATGCTGATTTGCACACGACAGTACCTGAACAGGCATTTTCTCCTATACCGTTAACGGCTGTTCATGATGATGAGACTCTATCAGATGATTTTGTTCCTGCTGATTTGCACACGATAGCACCTGAACAAACGTTTTCGCCTGTACCGTTAACGACTGTTAATGATGATGAGGCTATTGATAGTTTGCTTGTTAATTTAAGCATAAATCCTAAAGAAGATGGCGATCAGGAGACGCTATCGGATGACGTTTTTTTCGCTAAAGAGAATGCTGTAAAAGAGGATGATGTAGCCGATGATGTATGGGCTTTCGAGCGCTTTGTGATTGAACCCATTGAACATGAGGAAGAACAGGCAGTTGATATTAATAATTCGTTTGATAGCCAGAATGCTAAGCTTAAGTTCCAAAGCATACCTGAGGAGTTACAATTTGAAGATAGAAAATCTGAAAAAATCAGACCTGAACCTTCAGTTAGAAAAATTAGAGTGTCTATCAATAAGAAACAGGATAAGGTGCCAACGCACGATTTTGATAAAGTAAAGCCGTCATTTTTTGGGATTGATTATGAAATAAATACCCCTTCTGTCAGTCGTTCAAAAAATGATAAAAAGACCGATCAAAGCGAAGATTATATTAAAAAAGATTATGGTAAAAAAGCGACGCCATTTAACTATGTGACTATAGGGATCAGTTCTGCTGCTTTGTTATTGGGGATGTTTGTAACTTACCAAATTTTGCACTTAGAAAGTCAAATATCAAAACTATCCAATATAACGACTATTTTGGAAGAAGATCTAAGTGAATTGGCTGAAAAGGATTCGAATTCAGAACCTTCTAATTTAGGAAGCAGTAATTTAAAAGATATGGAGCAGGTGAATACAAATTATGTAGTGTCACCGGATGAGCAGTTAAAAATCAATGAGAGGTCTGTTGTTAGCGATGATAAAGTTGAAGGCAGTGCTAGTGCAGAGACACAACAAGAATTACCCGCTACCGCCTTTGAGACGTCTGTTAAGACTAAAGTAGAACAGACTGAATTACAGGATAACGTAAGTGGGCTGCCACTGTCTTTAAATGAACACAAAAAAAATGGCAAAACATTACTGATGGCTAATAAAAATTTATCTGGCAGTCGTCCACGTAAAGTCAGCCGTCATGAAGTGCAAAAAACGAATAAGAAGAGAGCGTTAAGAAAAAGAAAATTAGTCAAGCCACTTCTTGTTGCCTCACAGCTTTCCAAGCCAAAAGGGATGCCTTCATCGCCGGAGTGGGTTGTTAGTTTAATCGCTTATAACGATGAACGTTTTGCTAGAAGAAGAGCGGCAAGGCTAATAAATAGAGGCATTCCGGTTAAAGTTGATCCCATTCATGCCAATAGAGCGAAATGGTATCTGCTTAAAGTAGGCGGCTTTAAAAATAGAGAAAATGCAGCTTCTTATGCCAGTAAAATTAAAAAGTCACTTAGGCTACGTAACGTTGAAGTGAGATTAAAGTGAATTTGGTTGTTGGATAATTTTTAAGGGACAACATTGTTAAATTGATATTGTTTTTTTAAACAATGATCCAGCCACTTCTGCAAAAAGTAATTTAGTCGCCATTTATAGTTCATGATCTCAATGCTGAGTCCCGGATTCCTGTAAACTTTAGTCACGTGAGCACGGTCTTCATCATTGAGTACTTCTGCTAATTGAGCATCTAAATAAAGTCGTATTTGTACTGCGGGCTTTATAAGGTTATCTAAATCCATACTAAAGCGATGACTCAGTTCGACGGTCATGGTGTAAGGGGAGATAGCAATGATGGTCAGATGAAGATCGGCATTGTTTTTATGTGCGGCAATGCCAATCGCGGTATTTTTACAACTGAGCAGGTCTGGAATAAGTTTGAGTAGTTTTTGATAATTCGATTCGCAAATCTGTTCTAAACAATACGATTTGTTGATGGGATTAACAAAACTCATAATAAATTATTCTTCTTGATAACAGGCAGATGCGCTGGCGGTTTCCCACAAAACTACTTTTGCTACATTAAACCCGGCCTGTTTTAAATGCTGATAAATCATTTTACTGAGTACTTCGGCGGTAGGATGTTCATTCAGTGCCAGAAAGCGTTCGTTGTTTGTGATCAGCATCGGGATGATAGGGTCTTCTTTATGAAGTAAAAAATTGTGATCAAGAGTGTCGTCAATATAGGCTTCCACGCACTCTTTTATATCAGAAAAATCACACACCATACCTTGATCATTTAATTGGGCTTGCTGAACCGAAATGGATGCCTTAACACTATGACCGTGTAAATGACGGCATTTTCCGGGATGATTCATTAAGCGATGACCGTAACAAAAATAGACTTCTTTGGTGATTATAAACATTATAGAGGGGGTATACGTTCTTTTAATCTCGGAATTTTACTATAAAAACAGAGATGAAGTTGATTTAGTGTTCTCAAAAACTGAAATTATTTAGAATTAATTAATGAATTTCTATAAAATCTACACTTTAAATATAACTGCTCAAACTTAAGTTGTCTCCATGGATCTAAAATTTCTCGATTTTGAACAACCCATCGCTGAATTAGAAGCGAAAATAAAAGAACTCCGTAATGTAGAGTTTGATAATAAAATAAATATTTCAAGCGCTCTTAAACAGCTAGAAGATAGAAGCCTAGCCTTAACTGAATCCATTTTCAGTAACTTGACTGACTGGCAAATTTCGCAATTATCTAGGCATCCAGGTCGCCCTTATACACTTGATTATGTTGAACATATTTTTACTGACTTTCATGAATTACATGGCGATAGAGCATTTGCTGATGACCCTGCTATTGTCTGTGGTTTAGCCAGGCTTGAAGGTCAACCCGTGATGGTTATCGGTCATCAAAAGGGTCGGGATACTAAAGAAAAGATTTATCGAAACTTTGGGATGCCCAGACCCGAAGGTTATCGTAAAGCCTTACGTGTGATGAAAATGGCTGAGCGATTTAAAATTCCTGTGATTTGTTTAATTGATACGCCGGGTGCGTATCCAGGTATTGGTGCTGAAGAACGCGGTCAAAGTGAGGCGATTGCCAGAAACTTATTTGAAATGGCTAAGCTGAAGACGCCTATTATTTGTACCATTATTGGTGAAGGTGGCTCTGGTGGTGCTTTGGCAATTGGGGTTGGTGATCGTTTAATCATGCTTGAATACAGCACGTATTCGGTAATTTCACCGGAAGGTTGTGCCTCTATTTTATGGAAGAGCCAGGAGAAATCTCAATTAGCTGCTGAAGCAATGGGGATTACCTCAGACCGGATTCGTGAACAAGGTTTCCTTGATGAAGTGGTGAGAGAGCCTTTAGGCGGTGGTCATCGTGATTTTAAAGCGATTAGCTTGAATTTGAAAGAAGCGTTGCTTCGCCATCTGACTGAATTAAGACATCAGGATATTGAGCAATTACTGAAAGTACGTTATCAGCGTATTATGGATTTTGGTACGTTTACGGAAGAAGCAGGTAAGTAATCGTTAATTTTAGCCGTCGTGGTTTAGGTCATAGCGACCCAAACCACGACAGCTACATAAGCAATACTGGTTTTAATGGATTATTACTTGTAACTGTTATGGCGTAAACGCCTTAGCTTGATCTATTGATGATAAGCAGGACTATAGGTATGCACAGCATCGACCATGGCTTTAACATGATCAGGATTAATGTCTGGTAAGATGCCGTGTCCCAGATTAAATACATGACCAGAACCGTTGCCGTATTTATGTAAGATGGATTTTACTTTATCTACAATGACTTCTGGTTTTGCGTAGAGGGCGACCGGATCCATATTACCCTGTAAAGCAACTTTATCACCAACCCGAGCGCGGGCAAGCTGGATGTCTGTTTGCCAGTCTAAGCCCAGGGCATCATAACCCGCATCAGCCATTGTTTCTAACCATAGACCACCACCCTTACTAAATAAAATAGTCGGCACTTGTTGGTCGTCTACGTTGGTTTTTAATAAGGATCTAATCTGTTTGGCGTAATATAAAGAAAATTCAATATAATCTTCTGAAGTTAACATGCCACCCCAGGTATCAAATAGCATCACTGCTTGTGCGCCTGCCTCAATCTGAGCATTTAAATAAGCAGCAACAGATTGAGCCAATTTGTCTAACAGGGTATGTAGTAACTTGGGTTGCTCATACATTAAGCTTTTAACTTTTTGAAAGCTTTTGCTACTGCCACCTTCTACCATATAAGTCGCTAAAGTCCAGGGGCTGCCTGAAAAACCGATTAAAGGCACCCTGCCTTGCAAAGACTTTCTGATTAAACTGACAGCATCAACTACATAACGTAGCTCTGCATGAGGATCAGGAATGGGTAACTTATCAACATCCGCTGCTGTTTTAATAGGGTTCTTGAATTTTGGGCCTTCACCTTCTGTAAAGTAAAGACCTAAGCCCATGGCATCTGGAATGGTCAGGATGTCTGAAAATAGAATAGCAGCGTCAAAATCAAAACGGCGTAGTGGTTGCAGGGTAACTTCACACGCAAGTTCGGGGTTGGTACACAGATTTAAAAAACTACCGGCCTGTTCTCTTACCTGTCTGTATTCGGGTAAATATCGTCCCGCTTGCCTCATCATCCATACCGGAGTGCGGTCAATGGGTTGTTTTAAAAGAGCTCTGATAAAGATATCGTTTTTTAAAGCTGTCATTGTGATTAGTTAGTTAGGTTATGGTTATTTGCGGTTTATTCTTTGGGCGTTTCAGGAGTAGCGCTTTGAGTGCTGGTAGGTGGGCTTTCTAATAGATCCATCCGATTTTGACTTAACCGTTGTGTTAGTAATGCTAAAATAATTAGTCCAATGACAGCTGAAATAAGTAATTTCAGTGAATGAGCGTGCTCTTTGCTCTTTATGGCGGGTAATTCAGTCATCATTTTTCCCGGAATTCCTTGAGTTTCTAAAAAGGTAGTCTCTATCAGGTCATTATTAATATTATTCAACGCTAACAAGAAACCAGGCTGTGACGCGACACGAGATAAAAATTGCTCCCATTGGTCTTTTGTAAAAGGAGATATTTCAATTAAATAGCAGTCATCAATCCGTTTATCAACGTTTACTTTAAAGTCCAGTTCATCATGTGTTAAAACAAACAGAATTCGTAAGTTCGGATTTCTTAGAGTATAGTCTATAATTTTGTCAATTAACCCAGCGTCTAAATGACCTGCATCATCAATGATTAGTACCGTTTTTTTATTTCTATGTTGTTTAGTGATGCTAAGTAAGTGTTCCTGGATTTTGTCAAAATTTAAGCTTTTATCACCTTGAATAACACAATACCGTAATGAACCTGTGGTCTGTTCTTGTAAAATAGTTATAAATGTTGATTTTCCAACGCCGTTAGGCCCAGTGATAATCAGAGCTTGTCTGGAGTTAGTGAGCAGGTGGGTTACTAACTCCAGATGTTTTGTTATTTCTTGGGTTATCAGTAGTTGACTAGCGTTATGCTTGGGATGATCTACCATAAGTATCGAGAGTTTCTACTAATAAGCCTTTGTCTACATTGGTAGGTAAGGTCGCTGCACCGATTTTTGTTAGTAAGATCAGTCTGATTTGACCGTCTACATTTTTCTTATCAACCGCCATTAATTCTAAAAAGCGTTTTGTGTCAAGACTCTCCGGGGGCAGCGTTGGTAAGCGGCATTTCTTAAATAAGTTAACGATTCTATTAACATCAGCATCTGTTAGCCACGCTTTTCTTCTGGATAGATCAGCGGCCTGACAAGTACCAATTGCAACCGCTTCACCGTGTAGGTAAGTACCATAGCCGACGCCTGTTTCAATAGCATGGCCGAACGTATGACCTAAATTGAGGGTGGCTCTAACGCCTGTTTCGGTTTCATCTTCAGAAACGATCTGGGCTTTATTAAGACAAGATTTCTCGATTGCGTAGGCTAAGGCTTGCTTGTTTCTGTTGAGTAAAGTATCGATGTTGAGTTCTAGCCATTCAAAAAACTCAATATCACGGATTAAGCCGTATTTGATAACTTCTGCCAGGCCAGCGGATAATTGTCGGTCATCCAAAGTATCCAGAACATCAGCATCTGCAATAACACACTGGGGTTGATAAAATGCCCCAATCATGTTTTTACCGAGAGGATGATTAACCCCTGTTTTTCCTCCTACCGAGGAATCGACTTGTGCCAATAAAGTGGTGGGTATTTGTATAAAGGCAATGCCGCGTTGGTAACAGGCTGCGGCAAAGCCGCCCATGTCGCCTATAACGCCGCCACCTAAAGCAATCAAAGTGGCATTACGGCTAAATTTATGAGCTAGCAGTTTGTCAAAGATATCGGTGACCCGCTCTAGCGTTTTAAACTGTTCTCCATCAGGGAGTATGACTGTTTCAGTTTCAAAGCTGACCAAGTTTATTAAGACCCTATCCAGATACAGGGGGGCAATGGTTTCATTGGTCACAATGATAACCTGCCTGGATTTGATATGTTGTGTATACAATCCGGTTTGATTCAATAGACCAGAACCAATATAAATGGGGTAACTGCGATGCCCCAGCTCTACTAATAATTTGTTCATTAAACTTAACGGTTTGCTGATTTATATTCTTCAAGAATCTGACTAACAACGGCTTTGCTTTGCATGACGCCAGTATCAATAATAAAGTCGGCACTCGATAAATAGAGATGTTCGCGCTCAGTAAATAATTCTTCGATACGCTCTTTGGGATTCTCTGTATTTAACAAAGGACGTTGGTTATCTCTACGAGTGCGTTCTAAAATGCGCTCAACCGAGCATTGCAGGTATACGATAAAGCCATTTTCTTTCAGCAAGCGACGATTCTCGTCCCTTAAAATAGCGCCGCCTCCTGTGGCCATAACAACACCCTTTAATTGGGTGAGTTGCTGAAGCATTTTTTGTTCACGATCCCGAAAGCCTTTTTCGCCTTCGAATTCAAAAATAGTCGGAATATCGACGCCCGTACTCTCTTCAATGGCTTTATCACTATCGTAGAAAGGAAGGCTAAGTGATTTTGCTAACTGACGACCTATTGTGGTTTTTCCTGCGCCCATTAGGCCAATTAAATATATGTTCTCTGATTTTGTCATCAAAATACCGTGATGGTTTAAAACTACCCTCTTGGAGGGGAGCTATTAAAAATTAACAACTCTATAGAGCTATCGTCTTAGAAAAATAGGCTTATTATAAGGTTAAATTTTTTAAATTTGGGAGATTATGCCTGTTTTTATCCAATTAAGCGTGATTTTCTGTTTGAGAACAGGTTCTGCTAATCGTTAGACTCGCTGTCCATCTTTCAATTGGTGGTATTTAAAAAGACTGATATTCATGATTAGGGACATCAAGAGCATTAGGTTACTATCCATTTTTTGTGTTAGACTAAAGAAAGTACTATTTTGGTGTGGAGTATGGTAGCTTCAATTGCTTTTGATACCAAATAACAACATGTTTAGGCGAACGATCGGATGTCGAATTTACATAAAGAATTAAACAGGATTCTCGATGGAAAGCAATTAACACCTTATTTCCAACCGATTATTTCACTCTCGAACAAAAAAATCATGGGGTATGAAGCCCTAATCCGTGGGCCAATTGATAGCGCTCTACATACACCTTTCAGTTTATTTACCGCCGCCGATAAATACGATTTAAGCACAAAACTTGAATGTCTTTGCCTTAAAATAACGCTTAAACGTTATGTCGATCTGAATATTAATGAAAAATTATTTATTAATGCTAGTCCAATGGTGTTATTGAAATCCGACTTTAAAAAAAACAAAAATCTTAATTTGTTTGATTACTATGGTATTAATCCTCGGTCAATTGTTATTGAATTAACCGAGCATGCGTCTGTTGATGACTACAAAATCATCCGCACCTCTATCCAACACTACCGAAGTAAGGGTTTTCAAATTGCGATTGACGATTTTGGTGCAGGCTACTCTGGATTAATGCGTTGGGCAGAATTACTGCCTGAATATGTAAAAATAGATAAATACTTTATTCGGGATATTCAAAGAGACTGGACAAAATTAAATATTGTTCGATCAATTCAGAATATGGCAAATACACTAAAATGTGAGATTATCGCTGAAGGTATAGAAACTCAGGCTGAGCTTTATGCTATAGAAAAAATTGGAATCGCTTATGCCCAAGGCTGTTATTTTGCCCAACCGATGGCTACTCCTAATAGTGGTATTGATCATTCACTATTTTCTGCGACTTCTGTGCATTCTCAAGATCTTGAATATGATTTGTTTAATACGATCGCAGCGGAATTTATCATTCAAAAGATTATGTCAATTCCTTCGAGTACGCACATCAGTGATGTGATGAGTTTATTTAAAATTAATCGAGAACTTAATATCTTGCCTGTGGTTGATAACAATATCGCTGTAGGTATTATTTTCCGTGAGAAATTATTGAATAAACTGTTTTCCAGCCACTATGGTATGGAGTTATATGGAAAGCACCCAATCAATACGTTCATTGAAAGTATTCCGTTGTGCGTTGATAAAAATATGCCGATTGAATTAGTCAGTAAACAACTAACCACTCTGATGAGTAATGATCAGGCTTTTATTATTACCGACAATTGTGAATATTTGGGAATAGGTACCGTATTAGACTTACTTGCGGAATTTACCCGTCAACAAATAGACAATGCCAAACACGCCAACCCTCTTACCTTATTGCCTGGTAGTACCCCTATTAACAAGCTTGTAAATCAATTACTTGTAAACAAAAAACCGTTTAGTTTCGGGTACTTTGATCTGGATAACTTTAAACCATACAACGATGTTTATGGCTACGATGCGGGTGATGAAATTATCAAGGCCGTTGCAAAAACACTATTGCACCACATTCCGCCAGAATGTGGGCGGGTAGGACATATTGGTGGGGATGATTTCATTGTGGTTTTTACATGCAATGACTGGTTATTACGATGTGAAAACATTTTGAAGGCCTTCAAAAATGAAGTTCTATCCTATTACAATGAAAAAGATATAAATGCACAAGGTATTGTTACTGAAAATAGGAAAGGAGAAAAATGTTTTTTTCCATTAATCAGCCTTTCCGTTGGTTTGGTCAATCAGTTGTCAACAGGCCGTTGTCGTTCTCATGTTGATATTGCTGATTTAGCGTCAGAGGCAAAAAAATTGCGAAAAATACTCCAGGCAATAGTTATTTTATTAACCAACGACTATCTATTTAAGGTGCTACAACCTCCCAGTCCTTCAAAATTGTCTCAGCGTTCTCGTTCTCATCAATGTTAACGATCAATTGCTTGCGGCATTATCTTTGATGATTTTGGGGGTAATAAAGATTAATAATTCTTTTTTATCATCCGTATTAACCGTTCTTTTGAATAGGGCGCCGATTACGGGTAAATCACCCAAAAATGGCACTGAGCTATTTGCATTTGTCTTTGTACCCTCAAAGATGCCACCTAAAACAACGGTTTCTCCATCCATAACCAGTACGGTCGTTTCAACTTCTCGTTTAGTAAGTGGTGGTGGTTGATTAATCTTTTGTAGCGCGTAATTGGGTTCGTCTTTGGTAATGTTTAATGCCATCAAAATACTGCCACTGGGCGTTATTTGAGGCAGGACATCAAGTTCTAATAAGGCGTCTATGAATTGAATATTGGCTGGAGTGTTGGCCGATGAGCCTGATTGATATGGTTCTTGAGTACCTTGTTTTATTTTTGCATTACAACGATCTGTGGTCATAACCCGTGGGTTGGAGATAATTTCCCCCTTACCTTGGTCTTGCAATGCCGAGAGTTCAAGATTTAGTACATAATCAGCACCTTTTACTAAGGTCATACCTATTTGTCCATAAGGATTAGTAGCAGCAAGATCAACAAGTGCATCGTTGACGATGCCGCTGCCGTTAATACTGCCGGTGGTGCCTCCTAAGCTATTGACTGACCCTACGGCACCAGAACCAGAGCCGAACTTTACGTTATTGCCTGCTACCCCAAATCTAACCCCCAATTGTTTTGCAAAAGTATTGCTGGCTATGACAATTCTGGATTCGATCATCACTTGTCGT
The DNA here is from genome assembly GCA_903839855.1 of uncultured Methylococcaceae bacterium. GTDB lineage: Bacteria > Pseudomonadota > Gammaproteobacteria > Methylococcales > Methylomonadaceae > Methylobacter_C. Next base: position 5,130 of record CAIMEB010000058.1, on the reverse strand, counting down.
ACCGGGATATCTAACTTCTGGATTAACTTCTTGGCTTCTTCTAGTCTTTTTGCAGTTTCACGAATAATAAGAGTATTGGTTCTTGCGTCTACAACCACTGATCCACGTGGTGAAAGAATTTTTAATTCATCATTCTTTGCTATTTTGGTTTGCGGTTGGCTGATGGCTGAGTTAAGGTTGGAGTATCCAAACGGATTGTTTGAGTTAGATGTGTTTGATGAGGTCGATATTGAATAGTTAGCCGTATTTGATCCCGTTCCTGTTTTAACGCCACAACTGCCAAGCTGGCCTGCGTCCAGTCCATTTAACAAGTTTCTGAAACTTTCTGCTCTGGCATAGTTAATTTTGATATATTCGGTAATTAACGGATCCAATTGCTCTAAAATGGAAGAAGTTTCTTGCTGTTGTTCTTTATACTCTTTTATTTTGCCGATAGGAGCGATTAAGGTGACATTGCCGGACTCAAATTTTTCAAGGCCTTTAGTCATCATGATAAAATCAAGTGCCTCATCCCAAGGCACATCATTTAGTTTTAAGGTGATGGTGCCGGTAACGTCATCACCTGCTACAACATTTTGTCCAGTAAATTCAGCTAGTATGGCTATGACACTGCGAATTTCTATTTCCTGAAAATTTAAAGAGAGTCGCTCGCCTGTATATTTTATGGAAGTGTGTTCAACAGACTGTTCGGGTGTTAGGGGTCTTGTAGTGTATTTTGTTGGATTATTGTCGGTATTAATCTTTTTTTTGATCAATTCAGCATCCACGTGACTAATTTGAAACAACAATAAGACCAAGCTTAGGTTTTTATAATAATTTAAATTGCTTTTAATTTTAATGACTGTCTCGCCTTTGCTAAGCTTTGTTTGCTTGAAAACTATTCAGTTAAATCTAATGATGCTTGACGCTCACGCCACAGCCCGGATTGATCGGACATCATTTCTGTTAAGTCAATTTTATTGATACTTATTTGGGTGATTTTTCCATAATTCTTGCCCAAGTAACTGCCAAGATGAGCTTTATAAATGATATTGTCTTCTGCTTTTATCAAGGCCCATACATTTGATCTGATATTAATAGTACCTACCATTTTTAAGGTGTCCAAGGAAAATGATTCTAGAACTTCTTTTGGGCGCTTAATATTAGGAGCGATGATTCTATCGCCGGTTTGGGAGATTGTCGGTCTTAAGTCGTTGATAGTGGCAAAAGGTATAAAAGGATTACGTAAACCTTTAGCATTAAATATAAACGGCTCAATTTGTTTAATTTCAGGTAAGTGTTTAACTTCTGCTTTTTGTTCTGCTTTGATTTTTTCAATGTATTGATTCAAATTATAAAAGCTATGGTCTTCACAGCTAATTAAAGCGATCAAAAAAGTAAAATAGAGTGATGCTATGATGTAATGGCGATCGTGATAGAAAAATGACCTGAATTTTAACACTATCTTAAGTCTTTTTGTTTTTGAATCAAAGAGACGTCTGGAGCTTCGTAATAGGTTTTGACCAAAGCGCTCATCAGAAGTGTTCCATCATTATTTTCTGGTGTAATAGTGATGTCGTGTACCGTGACAATTCTGGATAAAGAGGCTAGTCCGCTTATAAATAAGCCTAGCTCGTTATAGTGTCCGATAACTTGAATATTAATAGGTAATTCGACATAAAATCCTTTGGTAATCGGTGTGTTGGGTTTAAATAGTTTAAATTTAAGGCCATTTAATACCCCAGTCTGCGAAATATCAATTAATAGACTAGCGAGTTCTTCTTCTAGCGGCATTTGTTTAATGATATTTTCCAGTGAGCCTTGAACTTCTGTTAATTGTTTTTGGTAATCTTGAATATTGCTTGCCTTTTTCTGTTTGAACTCAAATTCATTTTTTAATAGCGGTTCTTGTGCTTGAACAAGTTGAAATGCTTGATATTGATCCAGGTTATCAAAGTAAATCCCCGCTGCTACAATCACTATGCAATTAATGATGAGTACACCTGTCTTAACCGATAAAGTCCATGTATCGACGGTATGGAAGCTCCAATTAACGTCTGATAGTTTCATGCACGTTTGAATTCTTTAGTAAAAGAGTTTGTGTTGTTTGAGTCGCGCTTAAAATGAAATTATTGAGTGGTTCATGATCGTTTTTTTGGAGGCTTGGCTTATCTTCTAGCTGAATAAGTTTTAGCTTGGGTGTTTGTAGCCAGATTGATGCTTCAATGGCATGCATAAAACTAGAAATTTTGTTATTTGATTGAGATTTTCCTTCAAATAACAGCTCTGTTCCGGTTTGAGTGAGTTTTGTCAAATAGACGCCTTCAGGTACCAGTTTAGGTATTTCGTTTAACAGATGAACAATTTCCGGGCGGCTTGTTTGTAATTGCTGAATAAAGTTTACTTTACCCAGTAGATAGTTGGTTTTTTCTTCAATATTTTTAATATCGATAATTTTTTTATTGATAAGGGTAATTTCTTTGGAAATAATCTGGTTTCTATTGGTCTGATAAACGTTGGCGGCTTCAAGATAGGCATGTATCAGTACAATGATGATTATTCCAGTTAAAATGGACAGGATGAATGTATTCGCAAAGTTTTTTTGCCTTTTTTTTAGGCGTTCTTCACGCCAGGGTAGTAAATTAATTCGGGTCATAATTCAAAACTTCTTAATGCTAAGCCACAATTAATCATCATGGCAGGAGCGACATCAGATAATTTGTTAGTGTTTATTTTGAGAGATGAGTCCATGTTCAAGAACGGGTTAGCGATATAAACAGGTATTCCGATACTATCTGCAATGAGTTCATCAATACCTTTAATTGAAGCACAGCCGCCTGCTAACACAAGACAATCAACCTCTAGCGTACCTGAAGATATAAAAAACTGCAGTGACCGTTGAATTTGTCGGAGCATTGATTGCTTAAATGGGGTTAGCACTTCCTCTTGGTAGAGAGCAGGTAAGTTAGTCTGATTGAGCTGTGAGTAAGTTTCGCTGTAAGAAAGTCCTAAGCGCTGTAGTTCTTCGCTTAAGGGTTTGCTGCCGAATTCTTGTTCATTGGAATATAAAAAGCAGCCGTTGTAAAAAACATTTAATACGGTAACTGTCGCGCCTATATCTACTATGGCAACGGTTCGATTTTGTTTTGGATTTATTACAGCAGCTAATAATGTCAGTGCATTTTCCAGGGCAAATATTTCAACATCAACGAGCGTTGTTTTTAACCCTGCCTTTGATAGAATCTCAACACGTTCATCAACATTTTCTCTTCTAGATGCAACAAATAATACATCGATCATCTCTAGGTTGTTTTTATTCAAACCTTGGACTTCAAAATCGAAGTTAACCTCGTTGAGTGAGTAGGGTACATATTGGTCGGCTTCAATCAGGATTTGCTCTTCTATTTCAGAATCATTTAAAGCACCAGAGAGGGTAATGATTTTGGTAATGACGGCGGAGCCAGAAATGGCGACAGCGGCTTGTTTTTGCCAGGATTGCGTTTGATTTAGTGCGGTTTGTATGGCATCAGCGATAACGTCAGTATTGCTTGCATTAGCACTTATGGATAGGTTTTGATAGAAAGGGACTACCGCAAAGCTTTCGACTTGAAATCTATTTTTATACTGGCTTAATTCTAACGTTTTTACCGCAACGCTGCTGATATCAATACTAAGCACTCTTTTACGTTTCAGCTCGAACCAACCCACACGATGTCCTTGAGATAATTGATCATGCAAATATCGATGATCCATTTATATTGCTAACTTTTAGGGTCTTTCATTAGACCGATAAAAGGCATTCTTGAGTATTTCAGACGTGCAATTTTAAAACTTAGGGAGGCTAAAGATGAGGGGCAGTTTTTATAGAAATGCAAAATAAACCGTACATTAGCATTTATTATAGCCTATGTACGGTTTGTTTATGTCACTATCTAAAGTTAAAGATAACACAGGGTGCGTTATCTTTAAAAGACTGAGGTTTAAACTCAGAATAAAATAGTGTTGCTTATTTTCCGTATTTCTTACGGAATTTATCAACACGACCTGCAGTGTCAACAACTCGTTGTTTACCGGTATAAAATGGATGACATGAAGAACAAACTTCGATTTGCAAATCCTTACTCAATACGGAACCGGTTAAAAAGGTATTACCGCAACCACAGGTTACCGTAATTTGTTTATATTCTGGATGAATTTCTGGTTTCATAGTACTTACACATTACCCACAAAGAGACTACATACATATTAAAGAACTCCGTATAATACTTATTTCATTAGCTTTTGGCAACCTTTGTTAAACTTATGCGTGTAATTACTTTAAATGTCAATGGGATTCGAGCAGCAGAACGCAAAGGTTTCTTTTCATGGATGAGCCAGCAAAATGCTGATGTTATTTGCCTACAAGAAGTTAAAGCTCAACTACATCAGCTAGATACTGACACTTTTTGCCCAACCGGTTATCATTGTTTTTATCATGATGCAGAAAAAAAAGGTTATAGCGGCGTTGCTATTTATACTAAAGTACCACCAGACAAGATCATTAATGGCATTGGATGGGTTGACGTCGATTCAGAAGGGCGCTTTATTGAGGTCCAGTTTGGCAATTTAAGTATCATTTCTCTTTATTTACCTTCGGGTTCTTCGGGTGAAGAAAGGCAGGCTTTCAAGTTTAGTTTTATGGATCGCTTCATACCTTATCTGGAGTCTTGTTTAGTCTCTCATCGTGAATATATTATCTGTGGCGACTGGAATATTGCTCATAAAGAAATTGATTTAAAGAATTGGCGAGGTAACAAAAATAACTCTGGCTTTTTACCTGAAGAGAGGGCGTGGTTAGATCAGTTATTTTCTAAGGATTGGGTTGATGCTTTTAGGGTTCTTAATCAAGAGAGTGATCAATACACCTGGTGGTCAAATCGGGGACAGGCCTGGGCTAAAAATGTTGGGTGGCGTATTGATTATCAGATAGTCAGCGCGAATCTAAAAGATAAGCTTATTGCTACGACTATCTAGTGCCTGAACGAAAAAGCCGTTTTTTAAAAAAATATCAGCATCAAAACGATGTGATTAATATTTGGTTGTAGTCTGGCAGGCTAAAAAATGAGTTATCTCCTGAGGTGTCACCCGTAAATTAGAATGATCTCTAATAAT
>CAIMEB010000057.1 GCA_903839855.1 uncultured Methylococcaceae bacterium | reverse complement strand
CTGCCCGTAATTTTTACTTTCACTTGTAGGGTCAGTTCTTCGCCATCGTGCGCTATAAGTTCTGCTTTCATTGAGTTACCTGTGTTTGATTTTATAAACCAGTATATCAGAAATACACATTATTAAAAATCAGCACTCAGTATGAAGATCACTATTCACTTTAACTTTGCTCAGTTTCTTACCCCCCATTGACTATCCAATATAGCATTATTTATTAATCCATCGACTCATCTTCTTTTGATATTGTCTCTACAAACCCGCTTTTGAAATTGCACTCGCCAAAAAACTGGCGACAGAAAAAAACGTATCATGCTCGTTAGATGTACCTTTAAATACTCATAATTAGCATGGCTAGTACGTTGAGCATAATGATAAGCTTTCACTTTGGGATGAAGTAAGACCTCATAACCCAGCAACCTCAACCTTGCACAAATATCCACATCCTCATAATACAGAAAATAACGCTGATCAAAGCCATTCAACTCCTCAAACATATTTCGCTTAAATAACAAAAACATTCCGCCCACCCAATCAGGCTTAATAGGCTGCTCTGTAATTTCATAATCACTGCCTTTATAATAACCAAATGCTTTGGCTACTATCTTAAAAGGCGTTGGAAAATGTCGTGCACTATCCCCAATCTCATTATCTTCACCCAGAACCAACGGTGCAACCACACCCACTGAATCATCATTTAGACAATCAACTAATAATGGAAATGGATTACTCTTTAATCGGATATCGGGATTTAATATACAAAAAAATTGACCTTTAGACTGCATAAAGGCTTTATTATGATTTTCGCCAAAACCTTGTCGGGTTTTGTTATGAATCATTCTAATTGGAAACGAAAAATTATCTGGCGTAAAGGGCAACTCCTCTTCTAAGTTAAGAGTAAGAATTAATTCAATTGAATCTTCAGAGCAATGTAACTCGATGTCTGACAATAACAGACTCACTAAATCTGCTTGCTTATGACTCACTACAGAAATAGAAACTTTTGCTGATTGATCTCTAACTATTTCATCCATTTCAGATAGCCATTATTTTTGACATAGAATTTCAAAATAATTTAAATAATGACTAACCATTATTTCTTGCGTATATGAAGTTTCGACTCGCTCCCGCGCACGCTTTGAAAGTGCAACTCCATTATTTTCAAGGTATTTTATGGCCGTTACGAAATCCTCTATGTTATCCAATTGGAAAAAGCTGACTTCATGTTCCGAGAAAATCTCTCGAAAAACAGGTATATCAGAACATACCGCCGGAACTCCGGCACTCACAGCCTCTAACAATGCTAATCCCATGCCTTCAGAGCGTGAGGGCATAGCGTAAATATCTATATAGGGCATATAATCTCTGGCATTGTTTTTTTGACCCAAAGTGATGAAACGATTTGCTACCCCAAGAGAGTTTGCAAGGATTTGAAGATCTTGCAACGTGGGGCCATCACCAATTAATAAAAATGCATAATCGGTCATGAAAGGCAATGCTTTAATAACCTGCTCTAAACCTTTCCTCTGGGATACAACGGCACAAGCTCCTATTAACTGCCAACGTTTTTTTGCGTCAGTAATAATTTTGCCGTCATTCACTTCAATTGAAGAAGCAATATGTGAATTACAACCATTATAAATTCTGAGAAATGAAAGCTTGGGTTGAGTCAAATTATAATAGTGGAGTTCGTGATCACTTATCACTACACGACCATCAAGACCACTCCAAATCAAACGCCAAATAGGCGAAAAAATGGCTGAGATGAACTTACCGTAACTGTAGAACAAATCATCTTCAACGATATTGTGGATAGTTGTTACAAATTTACCTGACATACGGTGGATTTTCTTACAATACCACCCGAATAAGTCTGGACGCAACATATGGGTATGCACAACATCAAAACCATCCAATTGCACGTAATCAAAGAGTTTTATCAGTTTAACTGGACAAGGAAATTGTACTTCATTACTTATATCAAAATAAAAAGCAGTAACTGAATGCCCTGCTAAAACAAAACCTTTAGCTAAATCACGCGCTACTAATACGGGGGCTTTATGTGCAAGAGAAGGCACAATTATCGCAATTTTCATTTATATAATATTCACATGTAATCATTTAAAAAATATAACTTAAACTATTTATTAAAATAGTTAGACAATCTAGATTTGATTTTAAAGATCCGATTTATAATTGCTTCACAATGAATTTTATAAAGTCCTATTAGGATAATCTTCTTTAAGTAATCCAAATCAATCAATCTAAAGGGATATAGATCATGCTTTTTCCGCAGGAGATAAGTCTCATGCATCAACAACTCAAGTTTTGAAGGAGCCGTACTTAATCCACCCATGACATGAGCAACAATTGAAAAGGGATAAAATACTGTTTTACCATACTTTGAGACTAATCTATAGACCAAATCATAATCACCGACAATTTTAAAATGCGTATCATATAAACCAATTTCGGACATCATGACGCGATTATGAAAACAGCCTGGATGCCTAACGACCATTTTTTTCATTAAGGCTGCTTTAAGGTTTTCAAAAGTACTCCCCAAAACTTGAACAACTTCATTACTACGAATAATTAAGTTTTGTCCGTGAACAAGCGGGGCGTTCATTTTATGAGCCGCCTCAAGATAAGGTATCACACTAGTTAATGCGTTTTCATCAGTGAAATAATCATCACTGCCCAAAAATAAAAGCCAATCACCTGTTGAATATTTTATACATTCATTCCAGGCGTCATAAACACCCGAATCAGCTGATGATTTATAGAAAGAAAACTGGCTGGCATATTCATTTAAAAGGCTCACAGTGTTATCTGTACTTGCGCCATCCTTAATAAGCACTTCAACATCTTTACATGTCTGAGAAAATACTGACTCCAAACAACGTATTAATGTTTTTTCTGAATTGTAAGTTGCAATAATAATACTAAATTGCACGTCTATAGACTTCCATATTTAGTGGTAACCGAAGCTGGGGAGAGATTATCTAGTCCATTTTGATCAAAAATAAACTGAATGACTGAGTTATTAGAAACAGAATAATAGTGAGTAACTCTCTATATTTCTTTGTCATTTTTATAATATGGAATATTTTTTGTTTAAATTTAATTGTATTTCGTATGATATCTCACATTATAAGTAGACTGCCAATCTAATTGGCGCAGTACTTTGTATGCAATACCTCTGCAATTGATACAATCAGCAATATGTATTTCTTCATTAAGGGCGTTTATTCCTAAGAATATTTTATTCATTTGTACATGTTTTTGTTATAAGTTAAATCGAATATCTGTTTGAAAGATTTCTTTTTTGTAAATAAAACAATAAACAAGTATCTTAAAAGAGATTTAATATTAATTATTAGTAAGTTTATATCCGTATTTCGACCAGACTTTTCAGAATAAATTTTTGCTGTTTTGAAGTCAAACATATTTGAATATTGAATTGTTAAACTATCGATTGTTTTTTTTAAATTAAGCTCAGCGTTAAACTCCAAATCTAGATTATCGCGTCGAAAGTTTTCTGAAAAATACGTTAATATTTTTTTATAGTAATAGCGTTGCTGTAGATAAAACTCATTTACTTCAATACCTGATAAATGCGTATTATTATTATCTAATACAACAACACACCCAATTAAATCTACGTGACCAAAATCATAATACTCACCTATTCTGGCCCACATCTCCCAATCTGGAGAAACCCAAGCACTTTCATCAAACAATCCTAGTTTGTTGTAACACTCTTTTTTGATCATGACGGTTGAGCAGGCTAAGTTATTGTTAAAAAGAACTTTCTCAACAGCCTTATCCCCTTTTTCTAGAATTGGTCTATCCTGAGTTTTGCCAATGGTTTTTCTAAAATAAGGCAAAGTTACATAGTAACAATTGGAATGTATTAAGCCGCATTCGGGATTTTCATTTGCAAAATCATTATATGCCTGGAATACACCCGGCATTAAAAAATCATCATGATGTAATATATATACATATTCAAAATTAGCTTGTTTAATACATTCATTCCAGTTTTTTACCAATCCGAACCGTTCTTTATTTTTAAGATACTTAATTCTTGAATCAGTTACACTGTGCTTTTTAACAATATCTTCTGTATAGCTATTATTGCTGTCATCAATAATTAGAAGCTCCCATTTTTGAAAAGATTGATTAATAACGCTTAATATTGTGTATTCAATCGTTTCATATTTGTTGTAAGTTGGTATACAAACTGAAATTCTAATATCTTCTTGCATAAATAAACTTGTTGATATTGTGTTTAAACAATTCTTTCTCATTTATTTTTAGCACCAATATATAATATAGAACTACCCACATTATGATGGTTATTGTAGAGCCAATTGAAAAAGAAAATATTATATTTCCTGGCAAATTTCTGAAAATAAAGTTGTTTTGATATTTTATTAGTTGCGAATTAAAAAATATGGCGCAAGGTAAAATTGCGAGTATGGTAAATATGGCAGGTAAAAAATATTCCGTAACATATTGTTTTATGGATATATTCAATCGTCGTAAAGAAAAAAACACGACATACCAGTTTAAAGTAAAGAGCTTAGCTAGCATTGTTCCAATAGCTAATCCCGTAAATCCAAAATAATAACAACCAACCAATCCAAATAAAACACTTAGAATACCTGAGGCAACTGTTGCGGGAACAAATGGCCATTTACCTGTATTCCAGACAAAGCCTCCACTTATAGAGTGCTGCATTTCGAAGAATAAGTTAATTAATAAAGGAATTAAAACCCCATATCCTATGAAGTGACCGGATCCTATCCAGATATCTAAAATGGTTTCCCCCCAAACTGCAAAAATCACTATCCAAATACCAACAATAAAAGTGGATAATTTTAAGGTTAAATAAAAATATTTATGCAAGCTTCTTACACCTCCTTCAGAAAAAGCAGATGCCGCATGTGGATTAATTGCAATTGGTATTGACATAGAAAGGCTTAATCCGTAAAAAAGAAGCTGGACTAAAGCACTATAATCTGCGATCTTTGAGGCGCCTAGTATTATAGTTGCAATCCAAATACCTGATTGATTAGTTAACCACCCACCGATCTGATTAACAAAAAGAGGTATTGATTCTTTGTAAAGTTGTTTTATTAATGTTAAGTCTAATTTCCCCTGGACTTTAAATAGCATTTTATACTTAAACATTAAAAAGCAATGCACTAGGATAATGGAAAGAATTCCTTGTCCCAGATAAATTAAAGATAATGTTTTAATAGATGGATTAGCCGGTAATAAAATCCAAATAGCAATAACTCCAAGCGATTGTACAACGATTCTAAATAAACTATCGAATCCTACATCTCCGAGTCCATTAAGACACGCGTTGGGGATATTTGCTGTCATGTTAAAAAATACACCTACCAGAAAAATAGCAAATGCAGTGCTTATTTGATATGAATTAGTTTGAGTTACGCCAAATCCAGGTTTTAATAGAATTATTAATGAGCTTCCAATTATTACAGCTATTGCTGAAATGATAATGAAACTTGTAAAAGCAGTACGATAAATATCTTTTATAGTAAATTTTTTATAAAACTCAACCTCTGATTGCCCACCTTTACTTGAGGTGTTTTTCATATAAGCAACAGCGCGACTTACTGCCGATGGTAAGCCAAAATCAGACATTTGGATGAGTGCTGCTGCGCTGAAAAATAGAAACCAAACCCCGACTTCTTCATTAGGCAGGTATTTAAAAAACAGTGGTGCTTGAATAAATGTTATTACAATCCCTATTAAAAACCTCAGCCAAGAAAATGAAATTCCTGATATTATTTTCTTGGTCGACATCTTTTAATACCTTATTAAATTTGCTCTATGTTAAATAGAGTGAGTATATGCTTTGATATTTTTAACAAAAACGGAAGATAAAAACTTCATCAAAAAGCTAGTTACCTCTATTAAAGTTTCGTGCAAAGAAATACAAAACAATATCAAATAACTTAATTATTTTGTAATCACCAAATGCAACCGTCTTATACAAGTAAAAATCTATAACTTTTGACAACTTTGCATCAGAGAAAAAGACTATTTTTCTTTTTGCGATTGCATTAGGCTTGAATAAATTAACCAGAGCGTTAACTGGAAAAGTTTTTTTTGATTTCTGATCCTCTAATAATTTAACCAATCTTCCCGACCAATAGTCATTAGAATCTTGTTTAGTTAAAGTTTGTTTCTCCGAACTAGTCAGAATGCCAGTGTTCCATTTATCCTTAATATTTTTTTGATTTTTGATTGAGCTTCGAAAATACATATGAGTATATTTTCTAAATAACTTTATTGAATTTTTTTCTTTTAAATGAGTAAGCTCATAAAAGTAATACCATAATTGCTTGTGATTTAATCTATTCTGATTTAAATATTGAAGATGTATAATATTCGTTTCAATTATATAAACTTTATTAGTTAACACAGGAACTCTTGGACTGTGAATTAACTTTGGATTATGCTCTGTATTACCATCATCTATAAATCCAAAAGGTAGAAACTCACTCTCCCAATATTTACTACCAGTTGAACACAAGTTTGCCCATTTAAAATATAAAGTAGCACCCTCTCGATTCTTCTCATATATCAATTTCATCTTAGAAACATCAAAATCGTCAGGTATAAACTCATCGGCATCTAATGCAAATATCAGATTATTAAGACCATATTTTCTTGCTTCTGAAAGCAAAAGCATTTGTCTTTCTTTTTCATTAAACTCAATAGCATTATTTTGAATAAGTTTAACTTTATCAAACTTCAAACAAATATTACGCGTATTATCTTCAGAGTGTTGGTCAGCCACAATAATAATATCTGCCCATTTAGTAATTCTTTTAAGTGATGCCTCAATCACCCAAGCTTCATTTTTAACTGGCATTAAACATATTATTTTCATACAAACCATTTTATTTATAAGCCTATTATCACAGAGATAACCGATTGTACTTATTGAAAATAATTAAATGCACTATCTCGCATCTCAACATACCGTGTTTTTATAAGCTGATAAATACTTTCTAAAATCGGTTTTACTGCGTAAATAGTGTTTAGCGCTTCTGATGCCTGCTTAGGTTCATCTTCATATTGATGAGCAATAGTATTTCTAATTTTTATAAGCTCTAACCAGGTATTTTTATTTTCTAATAATCCAATCTGCTCTAGCCTGTTAAGCGTATCAATAAAAGGTTTTGATTTAGGATTTTCTTCTTGCAACAACTCTAATATCAATACAAATAGTTTCTCACCCATTGCATCTTGCAATTTTGAAAACCGAAACAAAAATTGATCGATGTGCTCAACCTCATCATCAGAAAGCTGTTGATATCGACTTATATCTAAGGGCATAAATAATGCCATTTTTATATAGGCATAACTCATTCTTTGCACATGCTTATCGCATTCAGCGATGAGCTTGTCCATTCTTAGATTAATCATAAGCGAATTCCATGCAGTATGGCTTGTTGTTCAATCGGTCGACTTTGATCTTCAGCAAAGACAATATCTATTTTTTGCTCACCTAACTCTTGCTCAAGTGCGACTAGAAACTTAATTTTATGCGTTAAATCATTAGCGAAATTAGTTTTGATATACAAGTCGATATCCCCCCCTTTTTTTGTATCATCAACACGGCTACCAAATAAAAACACAGCAACGTCTGATCCAAAAATGTCAGTAGCAGAATGTTTAATAACGTTGATTTCAGTCTCTGTTAAACGCATTTTATATTCAATATAAAGATTTAGGATATGACTTAAAATTAAATAAACTTAATCGTGACCATAATAAATTCCAGCTAATTTTAAGGTGCCCGTAGTATAACAAATACTTCTAAAACAGAACCAAATCAAAATCTATTAAAATACACCGAACGTTTTTTACGTTACCCAAAGGCTTCACCATTCAGCCAATGTGATGACGGGTAACGTGATTGAAAAACTTTGCACTGATCTCAAACGCAACAGAAACATTATTTCCGTGTACAGATCTTCGCATGTTCTTCAAATTGGGGTCAAATTAAATTCCCGAGATCAGTGTGTCTGAAGTTTGATTTTATAAAGCAATTTACCATAAATAAACATTATTTAAAATCAGCACTCTTCTAAAAGACGGTTGATTTCATTGTTGATTAAGGTGTCGTAATGGCGGCGTAAAATCGAATCTGTCGGGGGGACAGGGATAAAGCTATCAGTATTTATTTCGCTTTGGGCTATTTGTGTGGTGACAGGTGTTTCTTCGACTTGAACTTTAATTATCGATTCTTGAATGTTAGCAGTAGGTTTTATATCGGCTTGGACGAGAGTTTTTGGAAGGTTTTCATAACTGTTATGTAAGTTTTCGAGAACTATTTTATCGGTTAAGGCTTGCGTAACGAGGTTATTGATTAATGCGTCGTAATGTCGGCTTTGAATAGAGTCAGAGGGACGAGGACCTTTAAGAGTTTCAACAATGGTTCGTAATCGAAAGAGTGCGTGACGTCTTTGTATAGAATCTTGGGGAAAGTTGTCGGTAGTGATTTTTGATACTTCGATAACTGAGGCTTCTACGGTCACCTCCTCTATTGTGACAGGTTCAGGAACAGGTTCTACAATAGATTGATTTACCTTAATAGATTCATTTACCTTGGGTTCTTCTTTCGCTGTCGCTGTAACTATAGGTTGACTGGTTGTATTCTGCTGAGTAGTCGGTTTGGCTGCGGGCGTTTCCGGTGAGTTCTGTTCAGGGAGTGAACCATAAAGTTTTTTTACTGTAGAAATAATGGCTTGCAAAATTTTATTCATAATTAATCACGCTGTTCCTGCTTTAATAAAGAGAGTGCTCGTTGAGATATTCTTCCTAAATTAGTAAGAATGGGTTTTTGTATTCTATTTGAGCAAGATTTATGATGTAAATAGTTACTCAACAGTTTAACCCTCAGACTATAACACTTGTCGCTGGTATTGGCGATAAGGAGTACTTAAATTATTTTCAATCGTTCCTGCCATCGCGCTATTTTTACTTTTAACTGTTCAGTATTAATAGTGCTTAGTTGACGTTTTTTTAATAAGTGTTTACCAGCCACCCAGACATCAGCGACTTGTTGGCGATTCGCGGTATAGACTATGTGTGAAATAGGACAATAAAGGGGCTGTGTTTCCAGAGTGCTTAAATCAATCGCAATCACATCCGCTTCTTTACCAATACTCAGTGATCCACAATAATCTTCTAAACCTAAGGCCTTTGCACCATTGATTGTCGCCATACGTAATGCGGTCATTGCTGGAATAGCGCTGGCATCACCAGCAATCGCTTTACCTAAAAGGGCGGCAGTGCGCATTTCGCCGAACATGTCCAAGTCATTATTACTGGCTGCACCATCCGTGCCTAAGGCGACATTGACGCCTGCGCTTAAACATTTGGCAATGGGGCTAAAGCCACTAGCTAGTTTTAAATTAGATTCTGGGCAATGTACGATATGAGCCCCAGCTTTGGCTAGAAGATGAATTTCTATATCCGTTAATTGCGTCGCATGAACGGCTATTAAAGACGGATTGATTATACCTAAGTCATGTAATCGTTGTAAGGGTCGTTGTTTGAACTGTACCAGTGCCTGCTCTACTTCTTGGGCGGTTTCATGAACATGAATATGTATAGGGATATTTATGTCATCCGCCAGCACCTTGATATTTTTAAAGGCCTCATCTGATACCGTATAAGGGGCATGGGGAGCAAAAGCTGTTGTGCATAAACTAGAACCGAGGAGTTGCTTTTTTAAGGCAAGACCTTTCGTGATATATTCATCGCTGTTTTGTGCCCAGGCAGAGGGGAAATCAACGACAATTAACCCGACTTTGGCGCGTATACCATGCTGTAATACTTGTGCGGCAGTAATGTCAGGGAAGAAATACATATCATTAAAGCAGGTGGTTCCCCCTAGAATCATTTCAGCGATGGCTAGTTCAGTACCGTCTTTAACAAATTCAGGACTCAGCCATTTTTGTTCCAGTGGCCAGATGTGATTCTGTAACCAGTCCATGAGTGGTAAATCATCGGCGATGCCCCGAAACAAGGTCATTGCAGCATGTGTGTGACAATTGATTAAGCCGGGTAGCAAAGCATGAGTGTCTAACTGTTCAGTGTTTGTTCCGGTGTATTTTCGTTTGCCTTCAAACGTTGGTAATAAGTCAATAATTTTCCCTTTATTAATGACCAGCGTATGGTGCTCATAGGTTACTGATTCAGGCTCAACAGGTATAATCCAACGCGCATGAATAAGGGTGTCGACGATCATGTGTGGCTCCTATTTTAAAGATAATGTAGAGAATTATAACTTTTACCATCGGGTATTATTAAATAATGACAGAACAAAATAACGGGACGGTAAAAGCACTTCAATGGACGGGTACGTATTTAAGAGTGCTTGACCAACGACAACTGCCTGATAAGCTAATTTATGATGAGTATCATGATGCCAAGGGGGTTGCCGAAGCGATAGTGACGATGCGAGTGCGGGGTGCGCCGGCTATTGGAATTGCTGCCGCTTATGGGGTTGCTTTGTCGGTTAGTCAGCATTATTTAGAGGCTCCTAATCATTGGCAGCAGTCTGTTGCCGAAGATATCGCTTTGTTGGCAAAGTCTCGACCAACAGCGGTTAATTTATTTTGGGCCTTGGCACAAATGCAGGCTGTTTTAGAGCAGGCTCCAGAAAATCCAGTGATGGCCTGTGTGGCTTGGGCCGAGAAGATTCATGCCGATGATATTGTGGCAAATAGGCAAATGGGTCAATTAGGAGCTGATTTACTAGTCGGCGCTAAGGGAGTGATGACGCATTGTAATGCGGGTGCTTTAGCAACAGGCGGTTATGGTACTGCCTTGGGAGTTATTCGCAGTGCGGTGAGTCGGCAAGCTTTAAACGTGTATGCAGGCGAAACACGACCTTGGCTGCAAGGTGCGCGATTAACCGTTTGGGAATTAGCACAAGATAATATTCCGGTGACGTTGTTAGCAGATTCGGCGGCGGCT
Source organism: uncultured Methylococcaceae bacterium (assembly GCA_903839855.1). Lineage (GTDB taxonomy): Bacteria > Pseudomonadota > Gammaproteobacteria > Methylococcales > Methylomonadaceae > Methylobacter_C. The sequence goes on along the minus strand of CAIMEB010000057.1, from coordinate 73,490 downwards.
TGGTTAATGAAGTCAGGAGCAATAGACTGGATTATTGTGGGTGCTGACAGAATTGCTGCGAATGGCGATACTGCGAATAAAGTAGGCACTTACTCGCTGGCAATAGTAGCCAAACAGCATGGCGTTAAGTTGATGGTAGTGGCACCTACCACCACCATTGACTGGACTATTGAGAGCGGTGAACTCATAGAGATTGAACATCGTAACCTTAATGAGTTACTGCCAACTTGTTATAATACGGAAGGTTCTTTAGTGAGTGCCTGGAATCCTGTTTTTGATGTCACCCCTGCTGAATTAATTTCTGCTATTGTCACAGAACGGGGTGTTGTTTTAAATCCAACTCAACACGGTATGCTGGAGATAAAAGATGTTATTTGATAAAAAGGGTAATAATCCCGTTTTAGCCGTTGGATATTTGTTTAAAGGGCTTAATTTATTAGCCAGTACAGAACTACGGCGCTTTGTTTTAATTCCGATTCTGATTAATGTTGTGTTGTATGGTGTGGCCTTAGTACTGGGCTACTACTATCTTTCTAATTTGATCAATCAGTTTATACCTGGGTGGCTAAGCTGGTTAAGCTGGATATTATGGCCGCTGTTTTTTGTCAGTTTCATTATTGCCGGATTCTTTACCTTTACTGTGCTAGCCAACTTATTGGCCTCGCCTTTTTACGGTAGATTATCCGCTAAAACGCTGGTGCTGATCACCGGTCAACCTAGCGTTATTGATGAACAACCTTTAGTTAAAGTCATGTTGGCAGAGTTAAATCGTGCGGGGTACTTGTTAAGTAGAGCGTTGCCGCTATTAATCCTGTCGTTAATTCCTGGTGTTAATGTGCTGGCACCTTTTTTGTGGGCTTTGTTTGGTGCCTGGGGTATGGCTTTGGAATATTTTGCCTATCCGTTGGAAAATGCTGGAGTATTATTTTCTGATCAGAAGCGCTTGGTGGGCAGCGTTCGGTTAGGTGCTTTAAGTTTTGGTGGCGTTGCCGCTATGGGCTTAACACTGCCTGTTATCAATATAATTATCGCGCCAGCCGCCGTGATAGGCGCTACTTTATATGTTAATGAGATAAAAAAGAAGATTAAGGATACGCAAGGGTAGTTTTTAATTCTCCCCTCCTATTTAAAAACGGGGGTTAGGGGGTATTAGATAAAACCCCCGCAGCCCCTCGCCTTGCTGACAAATTGCTTATTTTTTAATATAAAGATCAGTAATAGTGCCTGTGATCATTTCAGCGGCAAAACCAAATGTTTCTGCCAGTGTAGGATGTGGATGAATCGTTAAACTGATATCTTCAGCATCCGCGCCCATTTCCAGTGCCAAGACGGCTTCTGAAATTAATTCACCCGCATTGGTACCCACCATACCCGCTCCCAAAATCCGACCGGTTTCTTTTTCACAGATAATCTTAGTTAAACCTTCTTTACGGCCTAAGCATAAAGAGCGACCACTGGCTGCCCAAGGGAATACCGCTTTTTCGTATTCAATTCCCTGTTGTTTAGCTTGATTTTCGGTAAGACCCATCCAGCTTATTTCAGGGTCTGTATAAGCGACAGAAGGAATGGTTAAAGCATCAAAATGAGCCTTATGCCCGGCGATGACTTCTGCTGCCACTTTACCTTCATGCACGGCTTTATGAGCTAGCATAGGATTACCAACAATGTCACCAATAGCAAAGATGTGGTTTACATTGGTGCGTTGTTGTTTATCAACGTTAATAAAGCCTTGTTCATTGACATTAATACCCGCTAAGTCAGCACCGATTAACAAGCCATTAGGTCTACGGCCTACAGCAACTAATACGGCATCAAATAGCTCTGATTCAGGTGCGCCTTTACCTTCAAACGAAACTTTAAGACCTTCAGTGAGGGCTTCAATCGCAGTGACTTTCGTTTCTAACCAAATGTTTTTATATTGTGTTTTAATGCGTCTTGCCAATGGAGTAACCAAGTCTTTATCACAACCTGGAATAATCTGATCCATTAACTCAACCACACTGATTTCTGAACCCATGGCATGATAAACCGTAGCCATTTCTAAACCAATAATGCCGCCTCCGACAATCAAGAGTTTTTTAGGAATCTCTTTAAGTTGCAAAGCATCCGTTGAATCCCATAGCCGAGGATCATCGTGAGGAAAAACGGGGATTTGAGTGGGTCTAGAACCTGCCGCGATAATGGCTTGATCAAAACGAATGGTTTGAGTACCCTCAGGCATTTCAACCGCTAAGGTATTCGCAGAAGTAAACTTGCCATTGCCTCGAACATAAGTCACTTTACGTTGTTTAACCAGTCCGGCAAGACCATCATTTAAAGTTTTGGTTATGCTTTCTTTCCAGCTTCTAATTTTATCAATATCGATGCTGGGTTTGCCGTAACTTACCCCATGCGCCTCAAATTCATCTACTTCATGAATAATTTGTGCCGCATGTAATAAAGCTTTTGAAGGTATACAGCCCACGTTAAGGCAAACACCACCCAGCACAGGGAAGCGTTCAACCAGAACCACTTGTTTACCTAAATCGGCTGCACGAAAAGCAGCGCTATATCCACCAGGGCCGCCACCCAACACTAAAACTTCTGCGTTTAAAACTGTCTCAGTCATATTAGTAGTCTATCCCGTATTAAAGTAATAAGCGGCGAATATCACCTAGATATTGTTTGACTGCCGCCATAAATCTTGCGCCTTCTGCACCGTCTATCACACGGTGATCGTAGGTTAAATCTAAAGGCATCATTAAACGGGGTACAAACTCTTTACCATTCCAAACCGGTTGTATTTTGGCGCGTGTGACGCCAAGAATAGCAACTTCAGGCGCATTAACAATCGGTGTAAAGGCAGTACCACCAATACCACCCAAACTTGAAATAGTGATACAACCGCCTTGCATGTCGCTGGGCATCAATTTACCTTGACGGGCTTTTTCAGATTTCTCGGCCAGTTCTTGAGCAAGTTCAGTAATACTCTTGGTATTAACGTTACGTAACACAGGTACTACCAAACCATTGGGTGTATCAACCGCAATACCTACGTTGAAGTATTTCTTAAGAATTAAGCTTTCGCCATCGGGTGATAAAGAGGAATTAAAGTTTGGAAATTGCTGCATGGCAGCAACCAAGGCTTTAATAATAAACATCAAGCCGGTAATCTTAACTTCCCCTTTGGCTTTTTCAGCATTTAAGGTATTACGGAAAGCCTCTAAATCAGTGATGTCGGCTTCTTCATGGTATGTGACCAGAGGTAAGTTTAACCAGACACGACTTAAGTTTTGACCAGTAAGACGTTTGATTTTGCTGAGTTTTAAAACTTCAGTCTCTCCAAACGGCGTAAAGTCAACAGCGGGGATACTTGGAATGCCGGAACCAGTTGACACAGGGTTTTCATTGAGTGCTTTTTTAACATAGTTCTTTACGTCATCTTTTAAGATGCGACCTTTACGCCCACTGCCTGTTGTTATCTTGGCTACATCAACGCCTAGTTCACGGGCAAAAAGACGTACCGAAGGTGAAGCATGAGCTCTATGGGCTGTGGTATCGTTGTCCACCAGTACAGGAATTGATGCGCTAGTTGCAACAGCGACTGCCGCAACTGGGGTTGGTGCCTCAATAGGTTCTGGTGCTTTTTCAACTACGGGAGCAGCCGTTGGGACTTCAGCAACTGCGACAGGCGCAGCGGTTTCAGCGACACTGCCTGCGCTGGCTAATACGGTTGCTATCAGGGTGCCTTCAGAAACCTTGTCACCGGGTTTGATGTAAACCTCTTGAATGGTACCTGTAGCGCTAGAGGGTAACTCCATGCTGGCTTTGTCAGTTTCAAGCGTAGCAACGGTTTGTTCTAGTTCAACTACATCACCGGCTTTAATTAAGACTTCAACTACATCAATTTCGGCTACATTGCCGACATCGGGAACTCTAATTTCAAACAATTGAGTCATTTCACTATCCTTACGTTAAATTAGCCAAGGTGCTTTAATTTCTGTCGCAATGCCATATTTAGCAATAGCGACCTCGACTTTATTGGCCTCAAATTGACCTAAATCAGCCAAACTCTTCAGAGCCGCAAGGGTGACATGGTAACGGTCAACCTCAAAGAAACGTCTTAAGTTTTCACGGGTATCTGAGCGACCAAAACCATCGGTACCTAACACCGTATAAGGTGATTTTATGTAAGCGCGAATCTGTTCGGCAAAAGCACGAGTGTAGTCGGTTGAAGCAATAACAGGCCCTATAGCATTATCTAAACAACTGGCCACGTGAGACTGTTTAGCGGGTTCGGTTGGGTGTAATCTGTTCCAACGCTCACAGGCTTGACCATCACGAGCCAATTCTGTAAAGCTTGGGCAACTCCATAAATCTGCTTCAACACCCCAGTCATTTTTAAGTAATTCAGCCGCAAATTCAACTTCACGGAAGATAGTACCCGAGCCTAATAACTGTACGCGTGGCGCTTTACTTTCTTCACCTTGTCGGAATTTATACATGCCTTTTAAGATGTCGAGTTCAATACCCTTTGGCATTGCTGGATGACTGTAGTTTTCATTCATCACGGTTATGTAATAGAACACATCTTCTTGTTCAACATACATCCGGTGCAAACCATCTTGAATAATGACCGCTAGTTCATAAGCATAAGTCGGATCATAAGAGATACAGTTAGGTACGGTGGCTGACATTAAATGGCTATGACCATCTTCATGTTGTAAACCTTCGCCATTTAAGGTGGTTCTACCCGCTGTACCACCCATTAAGAAGCCACGTGTTCTTTGATCAGCCGCTGCCCAAATTAAATCACCTACGCGCTGGAAACCAAACATAGAGTAGTAAATAAAGAACGGAATCATGGGCACGTTGTGTGTTGAATAGGCCGTACCTGCCGCAATCCAGTCACAAAGACCTCCCGCCTCATTAATACCTTCTTGTAAAACCTGTCCATGTTTGTCTTCTTTATAGAACATCAGTTGATCAGCATCTTGGGGCGTATAAAGTTGTCCGACTTGTGACCAAATACCCAATTGTCTAAACATGCCTTCCATACCAAAGGTTCTTGATTCATCAGGAACAATTGGGACGATTCGTTTACCAATGTTTTTATCTTTGACTAAGATGTTCAGTAAACGCACAAAGGCCATGGTGGTTGAAATTTCACGGCCTTCACCACTGGCTTCTAATAAGGCTTTAAAATCACTTAAAACAGGTACATCCAAGGCATAAGATTTAGTGCGCCTAGCCGGTAGATGTCCACCGAGATCAGCGCGTTTTTGTTGCATATAAGCCAGTTCTTTTGAACCTTCAGGGAAGGTCAGATAAGGCAGCTTCTGAATTTCTTCATCAGTGACAGGTAATTCATAACGATCACGGAAGTGGGTGAGTGAAAGTTCACTCATTTTCTTTTGTTGATGAGAAATATTTTGAGCTTCACCCGAGGAACCCATGCCATAACCTTTAATGGTTTTAGCCAGTATAACCGTGGGTTGACCTTTGTGATTAACAGCCGCATGGAAAGCGGCATACGTTTTGGAGGGGTCATGACCACCCCGGTTAAGTTCCCAGATATCACGGTCAGACCAGTCAGCCACCATGGCTTTTAATTCTTGAGTGTTAAAGAAATGTTCGCGGACATAAGCACCGTCTTTGGCTTTAAAGGTTTGGAAGTCACCATCCACACAAGCCATCATTCGGGCAGTCAACAAACCTTTTTTATCACGGGCTAGTAAGGCATCCCAACGTTGCCCCCAGACCAGTTTTATTACATTCCAGCCTGCACCACGGAACTCGCTTTCCAGTTCTTGGATAATTTTAGCATTACCACGAACGGGGCCGTCTAAACGTTGTAAGTTACAGTTGATAACAAAAATTAGGTTATCAAGTTTCTCACGACCAGCCATGCCAATCGCACCTAATGATTCTGGTTCGTCCGTCTCGCCGTCACCCAGGAAACTCCACACTTTACGATTTGAAGTATCAGCAAAACCTCGGTCTTGCAAATAACGCATAAAACGAGCCTGGTAAATAGCCATGATGGGGCCAAGACCCATAGATACGGTGGGGAATTGCCAAAAATCCTGCATTAACCAAGGATGTGGATAAGAAGGTAAGCCATTACCGTCCACTTCTTGGCGGAAGCTATCCAATTGTTCTTGGGTTAGCCTGCCTAATAAGAAGGCACGTGCATAATCTCCGGGTGTTAAATGTCCCTGGGTGAAGATTAAATCACCATCATGATTTTCTGAAGGTGCATGCCAAAAATGGTTATAACCCACATCATAAAGAGTTGCTGCAGACGCGAAGCTGGCAATATGACCACCGACATTGGTATGTTTGTTGGCTCTTAATACCATCATCATAGCATTCCAGCGCACATAAGAACGAATGCGTTGTTCTATAGTTGCGTCACCAGGAAACTGTGCTTGTCGAGAGACGGGAATAGTGTTTATGTAAGCAGTATTGGCACTAAAGGGTATATCGAAGCCTGATTGCCGAGTTGCAGCAACCAGTTGTTCTATAAGGAAATGGGCGCGTTCACTACCGTCTTGCTCTAATACCGATTGTAGCGCTTCAATCCATTCTTTAGTTTCTGTAGGATCAATGTCATTTTGTCCGGTAATCTCTGAAATTAGGCTATTGTTCATGTGTGATCCTGTTAAAACGGGTTATGCATGGCTTAAAAATAGTTTACTATTGAATTAATGCAGTCTTTGGGTTGTATTTTTGACTGATTTTGTAAGGCCACCTGAGAAACTTCGGGTATCAAGACGGCCGTAATGCCTTGGTAACGTGTATAGTATATACAAATGAAAGCATCCGATACACCCGTTTTAGCAAGTGGTTGTACTTACTGACTGAAAACTAACAAATAAATAACAAAAAAATGAAAATATACGGTGCCTAATTGCTGGTGATTCGGTACATCTGATCGGTTATTCGTGTTTATATGGGGGTTGTGAGTCAATGTATTTTAAATTGACTATTCACCTGCTAATGCGGTTGAGGTCTCTTCCGCTGATCTTTAATTTACGCAATTAATTGACTAATATACTGCCATGATTTGGGAACCGGTTAAAAAGCTGTAAAATAGTCCTTTATTTTACTATTTCTTTACATAGCCATGCGTACAACACAATTTCCTCTTAATACCGTTAAAGAAACACCAGCTGACGCTGAAATTGCAAGTCATCAATTGATGATACGAGCGGGTCTTATCCGCAAATTAGCGGCTGGTTTATACAGTTGGTTACCGTTAGGTTTGCGAGTGTTACGCAAAGTCGAAAAGATTACCCGGGAAGAAATGGAAAAAGCCGGTGCTTTAGAAGTGTTGATGCCTGCTTTACAACCCGCAGAGTTATGGCAAGAAACGGGGCGTTGGGAACAATATGGGCCAGAGTTAGCGCGATTAAAAGATCGCCATGATCGTGAGTTTTGCTTAGGTCCCACCCATGAAGAAATTATCACTGATCTAGCGCGTAACGAGATTAAAAGTTATAAACAGCTACCGATTACTTATTACCAGGTTCAGACTAAATTTCGTGATGAGATTCGTCCCCGTTTTGGGGTGATGCGTTCGCGTGAATTTATCATGAAGGATGCTTATTCTTTCCATTTGGATCAAGCTTCGTTACAGGAAACTTACGATGTGATGTATCAAGCATACAGTAATATTTTTAATCACTTAGGGCTAAAGTTTCGTGCTGTTATTGCTGATTCAGGGTCAATCGGTGGCGCGGTGTCGCACGAGTTTCATGTATTAGCTGATTCTGGTGAAGACGCGATTGCTTTTTCTACCGTGAGTGAATACGCTGCAAATGTTGAAAAAGCGGAGGCGGTTGCACCAATAGGAAATCGAGCAGCGCCTACAGCAGACAAACAATTAATTGATACACCTAATCAACATAGTATTGAGGAAGTGAGTCAGTTTTTATCTATCCCTGAGACACAATGTCTTAAAACGCTTATCGTTAAAGGGGATGAAGTCGGTAGTCTGGTTGCTTTGTTGTTACGAGGCGATCATGAGCTTAATAAGATTAAAGCAGAAAAAATTGATGGCGTTGCAACGCCTTTAGAATTTGCAACTGAAGCAGAGATTCAAGTGGCCTGCCAGTGTAAACCCGGTTCTATTGGCCCAATAGGCTTAACTATTCTCGTTATTGCTGACCGTAGCGTGATGGTAATGTCTGATTTTGTTTGTGGTGCTAACCAGGATGGTAAACATTTTAAAGGGGTAAATTGGGAGCGTGATTTAGCGATCCCTGAGCTGATTGCTGATCTTCGTACCGTTGTTGAAGGTGATGCCAGTCCTGATGGTCAAGGTGAGATTACTTTGGCGCGGGGTATTGAAGTCGGTCATATTTTCCAATTAGGCACTAAATATAGCGCTGCCATGAAAGCCGGTGTTATTAATGAGAGTGGAAAAAATCAAATAATGCTGATGGGTTGTTATGGAATTGGTATTTCTCGTGTGGTTGCGTCAGCCATTGAGCAAAATCATGATGCTAAAGGGATTATCTGGTCAGCCAATTTAGCGCCTTTTCAAGTGGCACTGTGCCCTATGAATATGCACAAGTCTGAGCGCTTAAAAGTTGCTTCAGAAAAGTTATATCAAGATTTGTTGGCGGCGGGGATTGATGTTTTATTTGATGATAGAAAAGTGCGCGCTGGCTTTATGTTTTCAGATATGGAGTTAATCGGCATTCCGCATTGTATTATTATCGGAGATAGGGGATTGGATACAGGCACTGCTGAATACAAGGGCAGAACAGCCGAAGCCAATGAGGAAATCCCACTTTCAGCAGTGGTTGCGTTTTTGAAGGCTAAATTGGTTTAAGGACGCAGGCTGAATAAATGACCCTACCATTTTAGACGTGTTTTTCACAACAGTTGAGTAACTTTTCTTTGAATGATATTCCCTTAAGTATGCTGTTTGGCATACTTGCTTTCATCCTATTCTTGTCGGCCTTTTTTTCTGGCTCAGAAACTTCTTTAATGTCCATTAATCGCTATCGATTAAGGCATTTGGTAAAGCTTAAACATTCTGGCGCTATAAAAGTCCATAATTTACTGCAAAAGCCGGAGCGATTATTAAGCTTCATCTTATTGGGCAATAGTTTTCTTAGAAACCTGGCGTCCTCAATAGCAACGATTATTGCAATAAAATTGTATGTAGATGACGAGGGATTTATTGCTGTAGCGATTGGTGTTTTGACTATTGTGATGCTGATTTTCTCTGAGATAACACCTAAAACACTTGGCGGTGCAAAGCCGGAATGGCTTGCTTTTTCAGCGGCCTGGTTGTATACCCCGCTATTGAATTTGTTTTATCCCGTTCTCTGTCTGGTTAATGTGTTTGTAAATTTTTTACTGCGAATTATGAGGGTGGATATAAAAAAGACCCGACATGATTCACTTAATCAGGAAGCGTTAAAAAATATTATTTCTGAAGCTGAAGGCTTAATGCCTATTCGATATCAAAAAATGTTGCTGGGTATTTTAGACTTTGAAACGGCAACAGTAGAAGATATCATGACGCCGCGTAATGAAATTGTGGGTATAGATCTGGAATCGTCTATTGAAGAGATTGTTTGGCAGATTAGGAATAGCCCTCATACTCAATTAGCGGTTTATAAGAAAAACATCGATCGGGTGGTTGGTTTCTTACACTTAAGAAAGGTGTTATTGCTGGTCGGTAAAGATGATTTTGATAAACAATCGATTATTAATTTGCTTAATAAGCCTGCGTTTATACCTGAAAATACACCGGTACATGTTCAAATGCTGAGGTTTAAAAGTGAAAAAATAGATATCGGTTTGGTCGTCGATGAATACGGTGATGTCCAAGGGCTGGTTACCCAGGATGACCTGATTCACGAAATAGTCGGTGAGCTTATTACGGACGAGGCGGCAGCCAGAAAACAAAGTGACGGTAGTTATCTGATTGATGCCAGCATCACTGTCAGAGAGCTTAACAGGGTCATGCAATGGTCTTTACCGATAGAGGGGCCAAAGACGTTGAATGGACTTATTGTTGAATTTATGGAAACTATTCCTGCGATAGGAACAAGTATTAAGTTGTTTGGGCATCATTTGGAAATAATAAAAAGAGATGAAAATGCGCTTAAGCTAGTTAAGTTCTTGCCACAGAAAAAATGAACAATGAAAAATGGAACGACAGGTTTTATTAAGGTTGGGTTCATTCTATACAGGTATGATTTACTCTTGCCAGATTCATTTTATTTGAGTCATTGGTATAGGCTGACGAAATAAATTTTTCGTTAGTTTTTATAACCCGTGTAAGATATTACGGCTTAGTTATTTAAATCCACATTTTCCGCTTTAGGCGATATTTTTCAATACACAGATGAAAAGAAAGCTAGCTATCCTATTTGTTGTTGCATTACTTGTTGTTGTTAATTTTAGTATTTGGAGTTACATCAATAACCCTTTGCAGTTGCAACCTTGGACTAAGACGACCATGGGGGTTACTTATGACCCTATGCGTAAGCAGGACACCCAAAATGGAAACACCTATCCGAGTGAAGAGGATATGGATCACGATCTTGCTTTACTGGCTAATAAAGTCCATGCCGTAAGAACATATAGCATGTTGAAAGGGCAGCATAAAATCCCTGAACTCGCAGTAAAATACAATCTAAATACCACCTTAGGTGCCTGGATAGATGGTGATCTGGAAAAGAATCGTCAAGAGGTTGAAACCTTAATTGAAGCAGGTCGCCAGAATAACCCCAGAATTATTCGTTTGATGGTGGGCAACGAGGTATTGTTACGTGGGGATATTCCCAAAGCGGCTTTGATTGATTATATACGAGAAGTCAAGAAAAACAGCTGGCGACCCGTGAGCACCTCTGAGACATGGGATGTGTGGTTAAAGAATCCTGACCTTGTTGATGAAGTTGATTTTATAGCGGTACATATTTTGCCCTATTGGGAAGGGATATCAGCAGATGAAGCCGTTGATTATGTTTTTGATCGTTTTCATGACGTGCAGAAAGCTTACCCCAATAAACCTATCATCATTACAGAAGTGGGTTGGCCTTCTGATGGTCAGCCGTTTAAACATGCAGACGCTTCTATTCCTAATCAGGCCCGTTTCTTGAGGGAGTTCTTAAACAGAGCGGACGCTGAAAAAGTCACTTATTACATCGTTGAAGCGTTTGATCAACCTTGGAAAAAATCGATAGAAGGATCTGCCGGCGCCTATTGGGGTATTTTTAATGCGGATCGTCAGCCTAAATATCCAATGGATGGTGATGTTATTACCATGCCGACCTGGAAAAACTGGGCAGCGGGTGCTGCGGGTATCAGTATTGTTTTAATGGGCTTGTTTTTATTTACCCGTAGTACTTTAAAGTTACCAGGAGTCTTGTTTTTGGGTCTTATTGCTAACTTGGCGGTCTCGGTTATCTTTTGGTCGGCCTCGATTGGTGCACAGCAGTATCAGACCAAATTAAGTGTGTTATTTTGGGGGCTGATGTTATTGATGCAGATTATGGCGGTGGTCATTCTGCTGATTGAGAGTTTGGAAATTGCAGAAGTAGTCTGGCATAGAAGTACCGTCAGGACTTTTAAACCGTTGCAGCCCAGTTCAAGCTTCAAATATCCCAAGGTTTCTTTGCATTTACCCATCCATAACGAACCGCCGATGATGGTGCGTAAAACGCTTGAAGCGTTAGCAAAAGTAGACTACCCCAACATGGAGGTATTAGTGATGGATAACAACACTAAAGATCCTGCGGTATGGGAACCAGTACGCGATGATTGCGAACGTTTGGGGCCTATGTTCCGTTTCTTCCATTTAGAAAATTGGCCCGGCTTCAAAGCGGGTGCGATTAACCACGCTTTGGAACAAACTGCCAGCGATGCGGAAATTATCGCCGTTATTGACAGTGATTATGTCTTATCACCTGATTGGTTAAACTCTATGGTGCCTTATTTTGATAATGAAAATGTGGGCTTTATTCAGTCGCCACAAGATTATCGAGATAGAGATCAAAGTTTGTTTAAATCGTTCTGTTATTGGGAATATGCCGGCTTCTTTAATATTGGTATGGTGCAACGGAATGAATATAACGCCATTATTCAACATGGCACTATGACCATGATTAGAAAATCAGCATTACTTGAAGTAGGTAATTGGGCTGAATGGTGTATTTGTGAAGACAGTGAGTTAGGTCTACGTTTATTTGAAGCGGGTTACGATTCAGTTTATGTCAAAGACTCGTTTGGCCGTGGGTTAATGCCTGATACCATGTCAGGTTATATGACGCAACGTTTCCGTTGGGTTTATGGCGCAATGCAAATCATTAAAGGTCACTGGCGTAGCTTCTTGCCAACCAAATCATCTCCATTAACAGCTGCACAACGGTATTATTTTATTGCCGGTTGGTTGCCCTGGTTTTCTGATGCCTTAGCGTTATTATTTACCACAGCCAGTCTGATTTTAACCGCTATTATCCTGACTGATCCGATTCACAGTGAGTTACCGGCAAACGTCTTTTTATTGCCTACCGTTGGCTTGTTTACGTTTAAAATTCTGCGCGGTTTGTGGCTATATCAAGCGCGTGTACCGTGTTCAGTATGGCAATCATTGGGCGCAGCCTTAACTGGATTGTCCTTAACTCATACGGTAGCCAGAGGGACTGTACAAGGCTTGTTTACTTCAGGTAAACCTTTTATGCGTACGCCAAAATACGAAAAACAAGGTCCCTTGTTTACGGGCTTAGTGACCATTCGACAAGAGCTGTTCCTGTTATTGTTACTCAGCGCAGGCATATCGGCTATCAGTTCCATTGATCATTTTGATAACTTAAGTGGTCGCTTATGGATTGCAGTATTGTCTGTCCAAGCCGTGCCTTATGTGGCGGCATTATTAACTTTATTGATCAGCATTGCGCCTAATTACGGTAAAAGAGGCAAGAAAGACGCTGAAGAGTTAGACGAAGAATAAGCAAGGTAAAATAATGACATTGATACGCCAGGATGATTTTATTCAGAGTGTTGCGGATTCCTTGCAATACATTTCTTATTATCATCCCCTGGATTTTATCCAGGCCTTGAATGCGGCGTATCAAAAAGAACAAAGCCCTGCCGCTAAAGATGCCATGGCGCAAATACTCATTAATTCGAGGATGTGTGCCGAAGGCCATCGACCAATCTGTCAGGATACCGGTATTGTCACGGTGTTTTTAAAGATTGGTATGTCAGTGCAATGGGATGCTCAACTCAGTATCCTTGACATGGTTAATGAAGGAGTGAGACAAGCCTATCGTCACCCTGATAATGTGTTACGTGCTTCGGTGTTAAAAGATCCCGCTGGAAAACGTATCAATACTCAGGATAACACCCCCGCCGTTGTGCATATGGAGGTGGTATTAGGTGATACGGTCGAGGTTGAAATCGCAGCTAAAGGCGGTGGTTCAGAAGCCAAATCAAAGTTTGTGATGCTTAATCCTTCCGACAGTATTGTAGATTGGGTATTGAAGACCGTACCCACAATGGGTGCTGGATGGTGTCCTCCGGGTATCTTGGGTATTGGCATTGGTGGCACAGCAGAAAAAGCCATGCTACTTGCTAAGCAGGCTTGTATGGAATCCATTGATATACAAGAACTTATCGCCCGTGGTCCAAACAATGCGCTGGAAGAGTTAAGGCTTGAACTGTACGAAAAAGTGAATGCTTTAGGGATTGGCGCTCAAGGATTAGGTGGGTTAACGACGGTACTGGATATTAAAATCAACGATTATCCTACTCATGCTGCCAACAAACCGATCGCGATAATTCCTAATTGCGCCGCTACCCGTCATACTCATTTTGTACTTGATGGATCAGGTCCTGCTGAATTTACTCCACCCCGTTTGGAAGATTGGCCTAAGGTTACTTGGGAAGCAGGTGCTGCTGCGCGTCGAGTTAATTTAGATACGGTAACTCGTGAAGAGGTGGCTACCTGGAAATTAGGAGAAACATTATTGTTAAGTGGTACTTTGTTAACGGGTCGTGATGCGGCGCATAAACGTCTGGTTGATATGATTGAGCGCGGGGAGTCGTTACCTGACAATGTCGACTTTACTGATAAATTTATTTATTACGTAGGGCCTGTTGATCCCGTGCGTGATGAAGTGGTGGGACCGGCGGGTCCGACGACTGCAACGCGAATGGATAAGTTTACTGAAACCATGCTCGCTAAAACGGGCTTGTTGGGCATGATTGGTAAATCCGAGCGAGGACAAGTCGCGATTGATTCTATCAAGAAGCATCAGGCGGTGTATCTGATGGCCGTGGGGGGGGCTGCTTATTTGGTCTCAAAAGCCATTCGAAAATCACGGGTGGTGGCTTTTGCTGATTTAGGTATGGAAGCGATTCATGAGTTTGTTGTTGAAGACATGCCTGTTACCGTCGCTGTTGATACACAAGGCGTTTCTATTCATCAAATAGCGCCCAAGATTTGGCAAGGTAAGATAGGGCTAAATCGCCTATACTAGTAGCAACACGTCCCATAAAATCTTGTGCGCCACACCCATCAGAGAGGCTCGGTCTGCACTGATACGTTCACTTTTATAGATGATGAGATTACCCGTGTCTTTTTTAGCCCACGGATACAACCGACCGATATGTATAGCTTTAGATAATGTGTCAGATTTGATAGCCAATTTTGAAGCAATAGCGGAGACGGTTTGATTGGCATCGAGTAATTAATTATTAATACGTTAAGTGAGCCGCGGTGATAATTAAGATTAACTATGGCACAACAGACATCAATCGAACATTAATTTTCTTAAATTCACGTAAGCTGGAAGGTATTGTCGGGCATTAGAATTAGGGTAATACCATTCACCGCCCTATAATGGAATGGGATATAATTAATAAACCAAGATTAATTTTAATCAGTTACTTTGAGACTTAATGTTAAATTTTAAAAATATAGCGCTACGTCGCGGCGTGCGAGTGCTGTTTAGTAATTCATCGTTTACAATTCATAAGGGTCAAAAAGTAGGTTTTACGGGGGCGAATGGTGCAGGTAAGTCAAGTCTCTTTGCCTTAGTTAAAAATGAACTACACTTGGATGAAGGTGATTTCTCGATGCCCCCCAATTTGGAGATTGCTCATGTGGCACAGGAAACACCCGCAGTCGCTTGTTCTGCAATTGACTATGTTATCGATGGTGATCAAGAATATAGACGCTTACAAGCTCAGTTAAAGAAAGCAGAGCAAGATGATGATGGTTTAAAGCAAGCTGAATATCATGCACTGTTAGACGTTATTGGCGGTTATACTGCGGTGGCAAGAGCGTCTCGATTGATGAATGGCCTGGGGTTCACTTCAGATCAGGAGAACAATAGCGTTGGGTCTTTTTCGGGCGGTTGGCGGATGCGGCTTAATCTGGCTCAAGCTTTGATGTGTCGGTCTGATGTATTATTACTGGATGAGCCAACCAATCACTTGGACTTAGATGCAGTTATCTGGTTACAGGATTGGTTGTGTAAATACCCAGGAACCTTGATGTTGATCTCTCATGATAGAGATTTTCTGGATACTATCACTGACCACATTGTGCATATTGAACAAGGCAAAGCCGAGATTTATACCGGCAACTATTCCGCCTTTGAAAAGATGCGAGCTGAAAAGTTATCCCAGCAACAATCTGCTTTTTTAAAGCAGCAACGTGAAATTGCACATATTCAAAGCTTTGTGGATCGTTTTAAAGCGCAAGCCACAAAAGCCAGGCAAGCGCAAAGCCGTGTTAAAGCGCTTGAGCGGATGGAGCTGATTGCCATGGCGCATGTCGATTCTCCGTTTGATTTTAGTTTTGCAAAGCCCGATAAGATGCCTAATCCACTTTTATCGTTAGATAAAACCGATATTGGTTACGGTTCGACCTGTGTGCTTAAAAAAGTGGGACTATCTATTTCACCCGGTGATCGTATTGGTTTATTAGGACCTAATGGTGCAGGTAAATCAAGTTTAATTAAAGTGTTAGCCGGTGATATGCAACCCTTATTGGGGACACGTTATGAAGCAGAAGCATTAAAGATAGGTTATTTTGCTCAACATCAATTAGAACAATTGCAACTGGATGAAACACCTTTATGGCATTTGCAAAAACTGGATAAGCAGGCGACTGAAAAAGAATTACGAAACTTTTTAGGAGGCTTTGATTTTCGGGGGGATAAGGTTTTAGAAGCGGTAAGGCCTTTTTCTGGCGGGGAAAAAGCACGTTTAGTGTTAGCAATGCTAGTGTATCAAAATCCTAATTTATTGTTATTGGATGAGCCAACTAACCATTTGGATTTAGAAATGCGTCATGCATTGAGTGTGGCTTTACAAGATTATCAAGGCGCTATTGTTGTGGTTTCACATGACCGACATTTGTTGCGCTCAGTGACGGATCAATTATTATTGGTTGCGGGTAGCAAAGTACAGCCCTTTGATGGAGATCTTGATGATTATCGCTTATGGCTGACTGAACAGAAAAAAGGTGAAGAACAAACGGTTGCCGATGCCTTGCCAACCGTGTCACGTAAAGATCAGCGAAAGTTAGATGCTGAGCGGAGGCAAAGAAATAAACCGTTGTATGATGCACTTAAAAAAGCCGAGCTGGCAGTTGAAAAGTATCATAATGAACAGCGCCAGTTAGAGCAGCTATTAGCTGATCCAGATATATATGCTGAAACAGAAAAGGCGCGTTTAAAACAGACACTGGAGAGAAAGATACAAATTGATAGAGCCCTAGATGAAGCAGAGGCTGCGTGGATGGAAGCCGAAGAAAATATTGAAAATGCGCAATAAAATGTTACTCTGCTAAAAAGAGGAGCTGCTATGTACGATATTATCAAGCTATTATTCGAGATTTGTTTATTTAAAAAAGGCCCACAGGATATACCTTATTCAGTGTGGTTACCTAGGCTTTTGATGATTATTTATGTCAGTGTTTCTGGCTTGACGCTGAGTTTTCATTTTGATGGTCTGGCTGTGTTTTTACAACTAATCACTGATATGTTATTAGTAGTCGGATTTGTTGGATTGTTATTATCGGTGAACCGAAGATTGAGTCGTTTTAACCAAACGTTATCAGCTGTATTGGGTACGGATGCAATGATTAGCTTTATGGCTTTACCGGGCATGGCGACCTTAGAGTTAAAGCAGGGTGGCTTAACGGTATTGTTGATTATATTTATACTAATGGCTTGGCATTGGGCGGTGCTGGGTCATATTATTAGCAAGGCTTTGGATAAGGCGTTAAGTTTTTGTTTAGGCTTGGCGTTCTTATATTTATTCGGCTCTTATCAGCTAATGGGATTTTTATTTCATGAGGTGGTGAGTGTTAATTAGGAGTGAGCATGGAAAATTATAAGCATATATTATTGGCAGTAGACTTTTATGAGCAAGTTGATGTTATTGTTAATAAAGCCCAACTGTTAGCGACTCAAAACCAGGCAAAATTAAGTATTATTCATATAGTAGATAGTTTGCCGGTTGTGGATTCCAGTTATGGCACCGAGATGCCATTTAATATGGATTTAACCACTGAGCTAGTGGCTCAGGCTAAAGAAAGAATAGCGAAGATAGCCCAAAGATTAAAAATCCCCAGTGAGCGGACGTGGATAGAAATAGGCAGCGTAAGTTATGAAATTGTTAGAGTTGCAGAAGAAAATGCGGTTGATTTAATCGTTATTGGTTCACATGGTCGACATGGCCTGGCTTTGTTGCTGGGTTCAACTGCGAATAGCGTCCTGCATCATGCTCGCTGTGATGTGCTGGCAGTTAGACTGCAAGATCAGTAGAGCAGTCTCCAATCATTATTTTCTAAATTAGGCACCTTAGGGTTATCATGCCTGTCATTTTTACACGGAATAATCCACAGTGATTTACGATAATACCTTATGAAACCAGGTCAATTATTCTTGTTTTTAGTTCTCTGTTCAGCTTTAATCGGGTGTGGTCAACCTGGATCACTTTATCTGCCAAATAAGATACCCTCTGTTAATGTAGAACACAGCCCTAAACCTGATCAAAAAAACCAATAACAATAAATAATAAACATGGATTATTTTAATTACCGAGATAATGACCTCTTTGCTGAAGATATTGCGGTCAAGGACATCATTCAACAATACGGCAGCCCTTGTTACATTTATTCAAGAACCACTTTAGAAAGGCACTGGAAGGCTTTTGATCAAGCATTTGGCGATCATTCTCATTTGATTTGTTATGCGGTAAAAGCAAACTCAAATATTGCGTTACTTAATTTACTGGCGCGTTTGGGTTCTGGGTTTGATATTGTTTCTCTAGGAGAAATGGAACGCGTTATCGCTGCCGGAGGTGATGCAAAAAAGATCGTATTCTCTGGGATCGGTAAACGAGAAGATGAAATTCTAGCCGCTTTAAAAATTGGCATACGCTGCTTTAATATTGAAGTCAGCAGTGAACTGGATCGAATTAATCAACTGGCCGGACAATTAGGCGTTGTTGCGCCTGTTTCATTTCGAGTCAATCCTGATGTGGATGCTAAAACACATCCCTATATTTCTACAGGCTTAAAAGAAAATAAATTCGGTATCGACATTAATCAGGCATTAACCGAATATCTCCGTGCTGCAAAGATGCCACATATCAAGGTGATTGGGATTGACTGTCATATTGGCTCACAACTGACAGAAACAAGGCCTTTTCTAGATGCGCTTGATAAAATTCTTAATCTTGTCTCGGTATTAAAAGATAATGGTATTACTTTGCATCATCTGGATTTAGGTGGTGGGTTAGGCATTCGTTATAAAGATGAGCAACCACCCGAACCGTTTGACTATATCAAGGCCGTTTTAGAGCGCTTGGGTGATACTGATTTTGAGGTTTTATTAGAACCCGGGCGGGCTATCGTAGGCAATGCAGGTCTATTAGTTACGCGAGTTGAATACCTTAAGCCTACAGACCATAAAAACTTCGCAATCGTCGATGCCGCAATGAATGATTTGGTACGCCCTTCCCTCTACAGTGCCTGGCAAGAAATTATACCTGTTAAATTACAAATCAAGGCTACAGAACAAAACTGGGATATCGTTGGCCCTGTTTGTGAAACGGGTGACTTCTTGGGTAAAGATCGTCATCTTAAATTGTCTCAAGGGGATTATTTAGCCATTCGTTCATCAGGTGCTTATGGCTTTTCGATGAGTTCAAATTATAACTCCAGACCCCGTGTTGCCGAATTGATGGTTGATGGTGATCAGGTGCATTTAATTAGAGAAAGAGAACGTATTCCGCAACTCTGGGAAAATGAACATTTGTTACCGTAAACACAATCAATTTGTATATACTTAGTGCATTAAAAGAGAATGCAAAATAATAACGACATCATGATCAATTTCACTAAAATGCACGGTTTGGGCAATGATTTTGTCGTCATCGATGCAATTAATCAGCATATAGAGTTGTCGCCTGAAAAAATTCAATTATTGTCTGATCGTCACTTCGGGATTGGTTTTGATCAATTATTGCTGGTTGAAGATCCGGCCAGTGACAATGCCGATTTTAAATATCGTATATTTAATGGAGACGGCAGCGAAGTGGGGCAATGTGGCAATGGTGCACGCTGCTTTGCCCGTTTTGTCAGGGACAAGAAACTATCAAATAAAGATAAAATATCTGTTGATACGCACTCTGGACAATTAATACTCTATTTTGACGCTGAAGGTCTGATAACCGTTAATATGGGAATTCCTAAACACTCACCTACTGAAATCCCTCTGTTGTCCGAACGTGAACAACTTAACTATAACGTCACTTTTGATAACACGAGCACTGCGTTTGGTGCTGTTTCTATGGGTAATCCCCATGCTGTTATTCGCGTTGAAACCATTGAAACAGCGCCAGTTGTGGACTGGGGTAAGCATTTGGAATCCCATGCTATTTTCCCTGAACGCGCCAACATTGGCTTCATGCAAGTTATTAATAGATCAGCTATTAAACTCCGCGTTTATGAACGTGGAGCCGCTGAAACACTAGCTTGTGGTAGCGGGGCTTGTGCTGCGGTTGTGATTGGTATAGAGCAAAATTTACTTGATCACGAAGTCGATGTTGAATTACCGGGCGGGCATCTAAAAATTCAATGGTCAGGTCGTGGATATCCCGTATTAATGACTGGGCCTGCAACATCGGTTTTTGAGGGAAGTATTAATTTATGAGCGAGGTCATTAGAACCTGGTTCGTTTCTACCATGGGTTAAGTGGTTAAGTGGTTAAGTTGTAATGAACATTGAGGCAATACAATTTCTTGATGATTTTTTGGTGCAATTAACGGTAGAAAAAAGGGCGTCTGAACATACTATAAAAAGTTATACACGCGACCTTAATCATTTAAAAGGCTATTGCATCACTAACGAAATTACCTGTTGGACTCATCTAACTCAGACTGATATCCGTTCACACATCGGACTTCGCCATCGTAAAGGTCTTAGCGGTGCCAGCTTACAAAGAGAGCTATCAGCCATTCGAAGTTTCTTTGATTTTCTATTAAAGAAAAATCTTGCGAGCATTAACCCGACTCAAGCTATAAAAGCACCTAAACAAGCTAGAAAACTACCTAAGACTATGGATGTTGATCAGATTAACGGTTTGTTAGAGGCAGGCTGTAACTCAGCAATAGAAATCCGTGACCTGGCTATGTTTGAATTATTCTATTCATCAGGTTTGCGACTGAGTGAATTGACTGCACTTAATCTCAATGACATCGATTTGGCAGATAATTCATTGATAATTCGTTCAGGTAAAGGTGGAAAATCAAGGATACTGCCTATTGGCAGCAAGGCCATTATTGCCTTGAATAATTGGTTAGCACTGAGGTTAAAAAATGAATTGGCTTCGGAGTCGGCGTTATTTACTTCCTCAAAAGGTAAACGGCTCGGACAACGTAGTATAGAATTAAGACTGTCTCAATGGTGCAAAAAGAAAGGCATTAATATTCATATCCATCCCCATATGCTAAGACATTCTTTTGCCAGCCATTTATTAGAATCCAGTCAGGACCTAAGGGCGGTGCAAGAGTTACTGGGACATAGTAACATTAGCACGACACAAATATATACCCATTTAGACTTCCAGCATTTGGCCGATATTTACGATAAGTCCCATCCAAGAGCTAAAAAAAAATCAGAATAGCGGCCTGCTACATAAGCAATAAATCCAAAAACCTGCTAATATTGCAGATATTTTCAATACAAAAACAATTTGTTTTATAAGAAAACACACCCTCCTAACAGGATATCCGAAATGGCAGCAAACGACACACTAGATGACATAAAATCTAAAGGAATACTCTGGGGCTTTGGTGTTCTTAGCCTAGTGATTGTAGTCATACTCCTTATATTGGGCGCTTGGTGGGGAAGTGAGCCTGGTCAATTCAATATACAGGATGAAGCACGGAAGAGAGTTGAGGAATCAAAACAAGAGGGCGGTCAACATGGACAAGAAGAGGCGCATGGCGAACCCTTAGCCAATAAGGCAGAAGCAGAAATGGAAGTTTCAGAAATGCCTATTGGTTATACTTATACCAATACCTTAGCGCATATAGCTGAAGTGCTATTACATAAAAGCGGTGGTTATATTACTAACGATGTAGCCCCTCCTGGCGTCTTACTCGACAACATTTCCAACTGGGAATATGGTGCCCTGGTGATGTTACGTGATGCGACAACCGCATTAAGAAACCACTTTGCTAGAGACCAGTCACAATCCGCTGAAGATCCTGATCTGGCGATAGCAGAGCCTTACTTCTACTACGAACATAATTCGTGGGCTTTACCTTCAACAGAAGCAGAGTATCAAAAAGGAATTGAAGCGCTCCATAAATACATGTCACGCTTACAAAAATATGGCGGCCCGATAAAAAAGGCTCAATTTTATTCTAGAGCCGATAATCTTTGGCAATACACCGAAGTTGTTATCAAGCGATTAGGTGGATTATCTACTCGTTTAACTGCAAATAGTGCAGGTGGTAACTACGGCCCCGGCTTAACTGTCATTGAAAAACAGGCGGCTGATGAGAAAGGCACACCGGTAACTAAAGTATCATGGCTAGAGATAGACGACATTTTTTATGAGGCACGTGGCGCAAGTTGGGCCTTGTTGCACATCCTTCGGGCCATCAAACATGATTTTGCTGATATTTTGTTAGATAAACGAGCGATGCGTACTGTCGACATTATGATCAAGGCGATGGAAAATGCCTTAACACCCATATTAAGCCCGATGATATTAGACGGCAGCGGTTACGGCCTATTTGCTAACTATTCCTTAACCATGGCTAATTACATATCAAGAGCGAATGCAGCCGCCCTTGATTTACGCGATATTATGAACAGAGGTTAATCGAATAAATGGATGAGCAATTAAATTACAATCTAACCCAGCTAAGTACCTGGAAGCGCATTTTCTTTATGTTGGTCTTTGCCGCAATTGGCTCTTTGGTAAGACTGATGATTTGGGCGGTCATTTTATTACAAGTAGGATCAACATTACTTACGGGTAAAACGAATCCAAATATACTAAACTTTGGTCGTAGCCTCTCTACTTACACATATCATATACTGCTGTTCTTAACATTTAATACTGAAACTCTGCCATTTCCTTTTTCTGACTGGAATCTTACCGCAGAGCTTCAACTTCCCAAAGATTAAGTTTATTTGACCAGGGCATTAAAAATATTGCCCTGGTTATACCAAACTAATCCTCATCATCTTCGTTTTCATACTCGTCGTCGTAATCAATATCCTCTCCAAGTTCGTCTTCTATTTCTTCTGACTCGTTATGCACGATCATAGTGTCATAGTCGACATCCTCGTCAAAATTGAACACGCCTTTTAAATAACGATACAGTAACCTAAACGACTTAGGTGGTTTAGAGGTCTCTGCTTCTTTTTGAATATTGCGTAATAACTGTCTTAATTGCTGCCTATCAGCATCAGGATTCTCGTTTAGAAACGCCGTTAAAGCCTCATTTCCACCCTTAATAAGCCTATCTCGCCAACGCTCGACAATATGATGCTCTCTTACCGAATGCACACTTTTATTCTTCATCCGGGCCAGTTTTTCTAAAATAGGCTCAACATCAATTTTATTAAGCTGCCCGGTAATGTATTTTAAAAGTCTTTTTCTTGCCCCTTTATGCGGCATTCCAGAGACTTCCATTACTGCTTTATGGATATTTTCAGGCAATTCAAGACTTTTAACCTGAGGAGCAGATAAATTAGACATTTCTTCGCTTAAGTCGAACAGCACCGCCAAATCTTTTTTTAGTTGAGTCTTATTAGGCCGAACAGCGTAATAAACTATTTCACCCTTATCATCATATTCATACTCATAATCGAACTCTTGTTCTTCGTTCATCTTATATCAAACCATTACACAAAAAATCATATCGACATTATCCTTAATACGGCTTAAAGATGTTCTAAGGCAACAGTAAACCAAACAGCATTAAGGTTGCTTGATCTGGGGTGCTTGAGTTTCCTGTTTTTCTTTCCCTTCTGTCTGGAATAATTTTGCAAATTCCCCTAGGTATTCTATTTTTGCAGTATCGTGCAATTGCTTAATGGCTGCGTAAGTATCTTTCTTGCGTGCTTGATTATATAAAGCGGCTTCTATAAATGAAGCTGCTTTTGTTTTCTCTATCGGACTCTCTTTTGCAGACAATACCCCCTGAATCAGCACACCATTTTCACTGGGTACTTTAATAAAATGACCGTTAGGTAGTGTAGAAAGCAGCGGCAAACGCTCCATAGGTAATTGTTCAGCCGTAATAGTTGCCATATTGACATTAAAAGGAATTTTATGAGTTTCCAGATTTTGCTCTAGCGTGCTTATATCTACAGTGTTTCCAATAAGTTGATCTATTTTTAACGAGCTTGCTGCCGAACTCTCAATAAAAAACTCTTTCAACTGAAAGATTTTACGTTTCTCAAACAACTCAGGGTGAGTATTATAAAAATCCTCAATCTCTTGGGCACTGGGTTTTTTGACACTTTGCATTTTCCGTTGTAGCCATGCCTCAGTTAGTATCTGCTTTTTGGCATTTTCCATTGCCGTCATAACATTGGGTTCACGCTCCAATTTATCTGCCTTAGCTTGTTGCATGATGAGTGACTGATCAATCAGGCGTGTTAACAATTGAGGGATAGCCTGTTTGCCTTTCTCATCACTTATTAAACCTGCTTGATGCAAAGTGTCTTCTAATTGATAGATTGATATTTCCTCGCCATTGACTACTGCTGCGATCTGCCCTGGTGCATTAGCTTTGTTTTCACCAGAGCAGGCCTCTAAAATAGAGATAATCAATACTGTTGCAATCAGTTTTTCAGTGTGTTGGGTAAGCATACGTTATTGTAAATCCTTTCCGATTAAATGAGCTCTGTCTTCAGAAGAGATCGCCGCCAATAAGTCTCTAATAAATTTTTCCTGTAGTATATAGCCAATAGATTCATCGCTTATGCTAGATACCCTAAAAATCAGGCCGTCGGGTATTTGTCCCATAAGACCATACCTTATCTGACTCAGTTTCCATTTAAGATCATGTACGGTAATTGTATCACCTATTTTAATCCAGTATGTCACAGGCTCTACCCGCAGTCCATTTGTGGTCAACATGCGCTTTGTAACTATAGATCCATAATCGGTATTCAGTTTATTAGTTGTTACATTCTGAACCTGATAACCTTGGTCAAAATAACAAGCTTCGGGCTTGTGAACTCGCATAGTGTCGCCTTGATCACCACCATAAGCAATTGATAGCATAATTCGATGGCCTTGATCATCGAAATAAGTTCTTGATACAGTCTGGTTATATATCTGATCGAGTATTGCCTGCCTATCATGAGTGACTTGTATTAGCGTAAAACGGTCATCAAGCCGCCACACACCAAACTGCTTCGGAATCATAGTTTCCAGATTAAATTGCGGATGCTGGGCTGATATTCTTTGTGTCGGCCTTAAAAAAACGGCTGCACCCGCAGCCAATAGCATCAACACCAAAAGGATAGTTGCTTTTAGTAGGGAAGGTTGATTTTTGTTGGCAGTTGCCATCGGTAAATACGTAATACTCATACTCAGTTAATCAAACTTCGGTTGTTGAGATGGGTCGCGCAACGGGCATGCATCGCACAAGCACGCCATCAAGCATAAACAGCAACAGTATCGCCACGATTAGCAGTACCATCCCGGCCACGCCATGCATAAAACCTTGTCCGGCTGCGTCTCCGAAATAATAGGTTATTAGTATTAAGGCTATAATGCGTACTATATTGGCGACAAAGGCTATAGGGATAATGCTGACGAGCATGACACTGTTATATAGCCAGCCGGATCGTCCAGCCAAATACATATACAATAGTCCAATCGCTGATAGGGAAAACATGGAATTAAGCCCAGAACAGGTATCCGCAACTAAAAGTTTATACTGGGCTATGATGATAATAACCCCATCACGAGCAATTGGATAATGGGCATCATAAAGGATTTCTACAGCAATCTCTGAAATCCATAGCTTAAGTGTTTCCGTCAGAGCATCGACCACCATGCTCGGCAGTGGTAACATGAAAACCAGATAAAACAAGGGAAACCAAAGCTTACGTAGACTTGCTACACCTTGCATGAGTAACAAGGCGCCCCCATAGACGGGAATTTGTGAACTTACTTCGAAAATGATAATATCTTGTGAACGTCCTATAACATAGAGTAGTAAACCAATAAAAAGCAGACTTGCTCCAGTAACATTGCAAGGTGCATAAGCAAGTTCAAACGTATCCTTACCTTGCTTTATAATCAGATAAATAAAGAGCAAAAAAATAATGGATTCATGTGTATTACTTTCTAATCTCCAAATACCATTAATCAAACTCCAATAGGTTGGCACATAAAGCGCAGCCAGCCCTATAAAAACCAATAGCCAAGCGACACCAAAAGGTGTTTTAGGTAACTCTACACTGATGATTCTACTCATAGGCATAAAGCTAACCCGTCATATTAGAAAAAAGATTAACACAATAACAATGCTGAGTACTGAGTACACAGCATTGTTAAAATCTTCACAGACTGCTACTTACAATACCAATAATTAAGCATAAACCGAGCGTTGTGTGTTCGCCGACTTTTTAGCCTTCTTTACCTTCGTTGCAATCAATAATAAACCAGTTACCATCATGCCCCATTGTTTAGGCTCCGGTACAGCAGCAACAGCCACCGTTGTATAAACCGTAGCGCTAGAATGTGGAGATACCGTGTAATTGACCTCAAAGTCGTATTCGTGACCAGATACTAATCCACTATAAGTATAATAATTGCCTTCATGGTTAAGTGCAACGGTTTTACCTGTGCTTACGTCGATAAGAGTTGGTGTCATTCTGGTTGAAGAGTCGTCTGAACTCACAGACGCCGAAAAAACATGTGTGTCTCCTTCTGTTATCGAGAAAAAACTATCGGTTTTTCCTGATTCAGTAAGATTTCTATAAGTGAAAGAATCACTGCCTTCTTTTGTCATTACATAAGGATCTCTTTCAGACAACCCCTTAAAGCTGGTGCCGCCTTCATTTTCATGATCGTTATTCTGACTAATTTGATTATCGGACGATTGATTATCGGACGATTTTGTATCCGCGTTTGCAGCAAATGGTACAATCAAAGTTAACCATAAAATAACTAACAAGCTGATTTTTTTCATACTAATACCTCAAAAGCTAAATGTTCAATAAATAGTTTCTTGCAAAGGTACCACAGTGTATACCTTATCCCAACTCATCATCAAAATTATTTTGCCTTCACCTCATCTCTCATCTCTCATCTCTCATTCCTTGCGCCTTAGCGTAATAGGCGGCAAGATTTTCAATCTCTTGATCACTTAAGTTTGCAACTGCTCCATTCATTAAGGGTTCAATCCGTTTATGGTCACGATAATCACGTAATGTTGCCACTAAATAGCCTTTCTTTTGACCCATGATATTGGGCGTCATAAAGTTGACCCGAACATTTTCTAAACCATGACAGCCTGAACAGACATAATAAGCTGTGTTTGCTGCGACTTCAGTATCCGGTTTTTTGCTAAGAACCGAACAACCAGACAGTCCGAAAATAACAAAACCCAGTAAATAAACGACTACGATACACGATAAAATACGTTCTTTCATTTGATGCTACACTGTTATTGGATGCGTAAATGCGCATAATATTCAGACAAGTCGACAATCTGTTGATCAGTCAATTTATCGGACACTTCATTCATGTTTGGCAAATACAAGCCGTCGGCGTCTTTGATGGGTGGTAAATTACGCGCCCGACTCCGATAGTCATACATCGTTTTACAGAAATAAATCGCCTCTTGGCCTGCCAGATTCGGAGTGTCATCGGTTTTACTGATACCGGTGGTGCCATGACAATCTACACACGCTTTATCGGCAAGCTTTTTAATGACGGCAAAACGCTCACTGTGGACATCCATACCGCTATCATTACCCTGCGACATGTGCATGTGTCCACCCATGTGTCGATGATGATCAATAGGCGATGCCGTTTCTTCGGCTGCTGCAAAAGATAGAGGGGTAACGCCTAATAAGCTCGCTATCAGGGTTATCTTAAAAATAGTTGTCATTTTAAAAGTATATTTCATAGCCAGTCGCCGGATTAAAACATCATATTGCCAACGAAATACAGCGTGTTATTACCCGCTGCATTACGTCCTGCGCCATCATAGTTTGTTGAGGCGCCATTAAACTGCGTATAAGCCCAATATTGCACAGAAAAACGTAGGTTTAAATAAGGATCGGCGGCAAAGGTACCTTTACCAAACGGCACATAGTCGGCCTGGAATAAAAATGAGTTGGTGTTTGGAGAGCCATTAGCACTGCCAGTGATAGGATTGACACCATTGTTACCACTGGTTACATCATAAGCACCTGCTCCGTTATAAAGCATCATATCCGAACTGCCTTTCATATAATTCCAACCCACCGATAAATTATAGGTTTGCTTATAAGTCCACATCCCCATCATCATGACGCTATCGAGATTATTACTGGCATTACTGGCCCAGCCTTGACTCTGTGAAGCGCTTAATTTCATACTGTCATGGGTATATTTAAGCATCGCCATCAGCATATTATTGTCATCCATCATGTACGAATAATTGGCATCGGCGTTATATTCGACAAAAGAGTTTGTGCCCACACCATTGGTATAATAAGGGATAACTTTGGCCGCTAAACCGTAAGTTCCTATCATCATAGTATGTGGCCCTACACTATGCTGCAAAAACATCCGCCAATAAGGTGCGCCACCGTCTATCAAGCCACCTTGAGCCCCTGAGCTTTGAGATCCGGCATTCCATACCCCTAAGCCTTGAGCCATATTTTGAGATTGTGAGGTATAACCGCCGGCTTCAAGGTATAGGTGATTATTAATCATCACATAAGCCGTAGCACCCGCCGTATTTGCCCCACCCATCAAGGCTTGTAACCAAGGTTGAGCGGCGGATTTCACAGTCACTGATGATTGTGTATAAGGATACATCCAAGCCGGTGTGGTCATCCAGAAATCGGACATGGTCGGCGCATTGTTAAACGTAAGGCCATAAGTTAACGCATTGCCTTTGATAGTGGCATGATCGGCTACCCGAATATCAGCCATCGCTAAACTGACTGAACGGCCAATTTGGGGGTTGATGTTCAACTGCAAGTAACTTCCAATCTTGTCGGTAATTCGACCGGTGTAATACACAGCAGTCCAATCAGTGACGACATTATTGTTAGGATTTGAATGCCCAGTGGAGTTACCGTAATAAGGATCACCATCATAATTTTGCTGAGTATTGGTTACCGAACCAATCACTTCTGCTGCCAAAGGATTAATCACATCCGGCAGCTTATTGGCATGTCCCGCCACATAACCATCCAGCTTAAATTTCTGACCGTATTGTGTTAACCAGGGGCCATAAGCCTGCATGTGACAGGCTGTACAGGGTTCTCCTGTCTGTCTGGCAAACGAGGTGGTGGCCTGAGCATTTTGAAAGGGAGCCATTAATAAGGCTGCAGCAAGAATAACGAGACTACACCCCCGGTGTTTTTGCTCATTAAAGAAAGTAAGATTTAGCATTGAATATTCAGTTCGGCTTGTGAAAATAATGTCTCAGCTATTTAATACAGCACATATTGCGCCAAATAACCATCTCATTGAAATCCTTAATAACAGTAAAACAATAAGCACATTAATTTATTAAACTGTGTCATATAACATAGTTTCATAAATATAATGCGTCATATAACACAGTTTAATAAATTGCCCTCGCCTCTAATGTCATGCTCTGATTGTATCTTGTCATGTTTATCAAAGAGGTTTAGGATAAGTGCTTCATTGACTTACTCCAACGCTAGGCATGACTATCCCTACCGCTATTTTGCAACTTCATGACGACATGCGTCAATGGCGACGGCATTTACATCGGTTTCCTGAAACGGCTTTTGAGGAAAACCAAACCGCTGAGTTTATTGCCAAGAAGCTCAAAAGCTTTGGACTTAGTGTGCATCAAGGTCTTGGTGTAACCGGCGTTGTTGCCA
The DNA here is from genome assembly GCA_903839855.1 of uncultured Methylococcaceae bacterium. Taxonomy (GTDB): domain Bacteria; phylum Pseudomonadota; class Gammaproteobacteria; order Methylococcales; family Methylomonadaceae; genus Methylobacter_C. The sequence goes on along the minus strand of CAIMEB010000057.1, from coordinate 43,900 downwards.
CGCTTACGGTGGGTGACAGCAGTAAAAAAGTAGCACTGCGGGCTGACATCGATGCTTTATTTATCCAGGAGCGAAACTCTTTTGATCATAAATCCTGCCATGATGGCAAAATGCACGCTTGCGGTCATGATGGTCATTCGGCCATGCTCTTGGGTGCGGCTCAGTATCTATCAGAGCTTAGAAACTTTAACGGCACGGTATACTTTATTTTTCAACCGGCAGAAGAAGGGCGTGCGGGAGCCAAACAAATGATCCTGGATGGCTTGTTTGAGCAGTTTCCTGCTGACTGTGTCTTTGGATTACATAACTTTCCTGATATCCCAGTGGGTCATTTTGCAGTGAAGGCAGGCCCCATGATGGCTTCTTTTGATTGCTTTGAAATCACTGTCACTGGACAAGCGACCCATGCCGCCATGCCGCATTTGGGCAATGATGCTATTGTTGTAGGTGCTCAACTTATGATGGCCTTACAAACTATCGTCAGTAGAAATGTTGATCCTGCCGATTCAGCGGTTGTTACTATTACTCAAATTCATGCAGGCAATACCTGGAACGCAATTCCCGAATCTGTGGTCATAAGAGGTACGTTTAGGTGTTTTAGTGACTCCGTAAAAGCGTTGATAACACATAAACTAAGCCAATTGGTTAATGGCATTTGCGCGGGGTTTGAGGTTAATGCAACCCTTGTCTTTAACCCGGAAAACGTAGGTTATCCCGTTACGTTTAATTCTGAAGCTGAAACCGCTATTGCCCTAAAAGCTGCTTTGGCTATTGCCGGAGTCAATGGCGTCAATCAACATCCTACACCTAGCATGGGTTCAGAAGACTTTGCCTTCATGCTACAAGAAAAACCCGGTTGTTATAGCTGGATTGGTAATGGCTCTTCTGAGAATAGTTGTCTGTTGCATAATCCCCATTATGATTTTAATGATGAGCTATTACCTATCGGTGCAGCTTATTGGGTTACGCTGGTTAATCATGTGTTGGGGTCGTTATGATGACACGGGTGTTATCACTGAGTTTTGTTTTAACATTGTGTGTTATCGACAAAAGCATTTGGCGGCGTGTTTATGCTTCATTTATCAACCAATACAGATAGTTCGTAAAGTGTTTCTGGATCGATATCTATATTACCCGGCCATGCCACAGTACCATTTTCTATAAAAGCACTTTGAAACACATTCCCTGACTTGAGCCGAGACCAAGGTTTTTGTTTTAAATAAGCCATCATATTAAATACACGTCTCTCCCCATTTTCAAACTCAAGAAGCAGAATGAAATCGGATTGAACGGTTACATTGATTATATCAAGTAACATTGTCAGCCTCGTTTATTTGAGTGGGTCAATTCTAAAGGGTTCGACACCTTCCGTGGCAAGTTCCTAATCGGCCAACAATTCTTCCTGATGTAAATCAATCCATACCTGCACCATACGCAACTGTCGCGGTGGTAACTCATCCGCTAATAGTCTAGTATCTTCAATAGCAATCGAGGCCTTATAGCCTTGATAGCGAACGTGAATATGTGGTAAATGATGTTTTTCTTGGATCTCAAAGAACATTGAGATAATGATCCCGTAAAACATACTGATGGTTGGCATAAATAAACTCTGAAAATTTATATTGGGGGGATTACATTGTAATAAGAGGTATTATGTCTGAAAAATCACTAGGGATTGTTTAATATTTAACCGCTTTAAAAATTAAACTACCATAAACAAGTACAAGAACGCCGTATACAATGACAGCTCTACAGTTTTCGTATCCGTGTCTGCAATAAAAAGAGACTCTTTTATAGCAAACAAAGTCATGTTTACGATAAACAGAACCTTGTTTGTTACATTCTTAATCTCTTTTAGAGTAAACATGATCTTGTTTGCAACAAACAAGTATTCTTTTGCTCTAAGAATGGTTCTGTTTACTCTAAAAGTCTTTCCTTTTGAGCATTCTAGGTTCTGTTTGCGACAAAAGGAAGTCTGTTTAGAGTAAACATGATCTTGTTTGTAACAAACAAGTATCCTTTTGCTCTAAAAGTGGTTCTGTTTACTCTGAAAGTCTTTCCTTTTAGAGCATTCTGGGTCTTGTTAAGAGCAAGCTGATCTTCGTCTGTCATGGTTGTCAATTATTGTCATGACAATGTCTGTCATCTATGATACTTTCCCTTCAATACCGGAGGAACTATGATGGCTCAATCAACGCGCACCACAAAACTCGATTTACGTTTATCACAGGAAGCAAAACAGACTTTAAGCGCCGCTGCTAAAGCCGCTCATTGCTCTGTCAGCCAGTTTGTCTTAGCAAGTGCTTTGCAACGTGCGACTGAAACACTAACCGAACGGCGACGCTTTGAACTTGATGCTGAGCAATGGGAAAAATTTATGGCAGTACTCGATGCACCTCCTCAAATAGTGCCTCAACTGCAACAGTTATTTCGTGAGTCAAGCCCATTTGAGACGAAGGTCGAATGACCGGATTTCGTATTGAAAAGCTACGTCGTGACCATCCTATCGATAACTTTAGCTCAGGTAGCGAGGAGCTTGACCGTTTTTTGATTCGTTACGCTCTTGGAAATCAGCAAGCCAACGCCTCACAAACCTATATTGGTCTACATGATGCAGAGGTGATTGGTTTTTACAGTCTCGTTGTGGGTGAAATTGCTTTTTGTGATGCGCCCGAACGTTTAACCAAAGGCTTGGCTCATCACCCTGTTCCCATTATGTTGTTAGCGCGGCTTGCTGTTAGCAAAGCTTGGCAAGGTCGCCGTATTGGTTCTGGTTTACTGAAGGACGCAATGAAACGCACCTTGCAAGCTGCCGATATTGGCGGTATTCGTGCTTTTGCCGTTCATGCCAAAGACAGACAAGCTAAACAGTTCTATGAACGGTTTGGTTTTATTGCCTCACCGACAGACCCGTTACACCTTTATCGTCTTATTAAGGATTTGCGTCGTTCTCTTAAAGATGGATAGGGTGATATTTTAATCGATTCAAAGGCTGTAACCAGCAACATCAGGCTTTAATTAAATTGATTGATTCAATGATAAGCCAGTTTTTGCTTTAAAGAATAATGTTAAAATCGCTTCAGCAATAACGATGTCACTGAAGAAATGGACTGTAAGTAGACTAACTAGCGTTAAATCTATTCGATACAGTTAATTCTTTATCAACAAATCGTTTCAAATTTTAAAACCTTTGCGAGGAATTATGACTACGCCGGCCGCTTTATATCAATCAACACTGACTTCTTTAAAACTAAGGGCGCGTGGAAAAGTAAGAGATATCTATGATATTGATGATAACACCATGTTGATAGTGGCAACCGATAGGCTTTCTGCATTCGATGTTATATTACCCGATCCTATTCCGGGCAAAGGTCGCGTATTAACACGTATATCAAACTTCTGGTTTAAGACCTTGGGTCACATCATGCCTAATCATTTGACCGATATCAGTCTGCAAACTGTTTTACCTGATGAGTCTGAACGTAATCAGGTTGAAGGCCGCTCGGTGATTGTCAGAAAATTAAAACCCTTACCGGTTGAAGCCATCGTGCGAGGTTATCTAATCGGTTCCGGTTGGAAAGATTATCTAAAATCAGGCGAGATTTGTGGCATTAAATTACCCACTGGCTTGCAACAGGCACAGCAATTACCCGAAGCGATTTATACTCCCTCAACAAAAGCCGCAATGGATCAACACGATGAAAATGTCTCCTTTGAAGCCACGGTAGCCTTAATGGGACAAGACTTGGCAGAGCAAGTGCGTGATGCCAGCTTGAAGATCTATCAGGAAGCTGCCGACTATGCAAAGGAGCGAGGCATTATTATTGCCGATACCAAATTTGAATTTGGTGTCGATGATGCAGGGATTTTATATCTGATTGATGAAGTATTAACACCGGATTCCTCAAGATTCTGGCCGGCTGATCAATATCAGGTCGGTGTCAGTCCGCCCAGCTTTGATAAACAGTATATTCGTGATTATTTAGAAACCCTGGATTGGAATAAAACCGCCCCAGGTCCCCTATTACCTACCGAGGTGACTGACTTTTGTGCAAAAAAATATCACGAAGCAGAAGTGAGATTAGTTGGCGAGTTGTAATCCGATGAGGCATCGGAAAGCACGTCCAATTTAATTAAATGAACATTTTATGACATATTTACGTTTACCTTGTTCGAAGTGGGGTATAATGCTTTCGAAAAATCCGATACGCCGTTATTAGATATAAAATCCAGGTTTTGATTTCAATCTGCCTTGATTTAATTTGCATCGATAGATATAATCCCTTGGCTATTGTGTTTGGAGGGTTATGTGATCGATAGAAATTTCTCTACGGTCAGTAAGATTCTGAGTTATCAAATCTTGATAATACTGATGATCACTGCGGGCTTTGGTTTTTTCGGTGGGCAACAACAAGGTCTATCGGGATTTTTAGGAGGGATTGCGGCATTTATACCCAATCTTTTCTTTGCGTTAATGGTATACAAATCGTCTAGGCAATCGGCAAGAACGGTTGTCAATTCTTTTTATGCAGGTGAGTCAGGAAAATTATTATTAACGGCGGTGCTGTTTGTAATGATTTTTAATGTGCCTGATATAAAAATATTACCGCTGCTGGTGAGTTATATTGCAGCATTATCGGTTTTTTGGTTCGCACTATTGATGCGTTAACGTTATAATTTTTTAAAGAGAGGAACAATGGCTAGCGAAGTTCATGCCGCTGAAGGTGCTACCGGTTACATTATTCACCATTTAACACCCCTCCATTTTGGGGAAGGTTTCTGGACATTGCATCTTGATACCTTGTTTTTCTCCGCTGCTTTGGGAGGTCTGTTTGTATGGTTTTTTAAGACCGCAGCCGACAAAGCCACGTCCGAAGTTCCTGGATTAGTGCAAAATTTTGCGGAATTATTGATCGAATTTGTTGATAATCAGGTTAAAGACAGTTTTCATGGTCATAGTAAGTTAATTGCGCCCTTGGCATTGACGATATTTTGCTGGGTGTTCCTGTGGAACTTTATGGATTTATTCCCGGTTGATATTTTTCCATTGATTGGCTCTCTAATAGGTATTGAATATCTTCGCGTAGTACCGAGTACCGATCTTAACGCTACTTTTGCGATGTCAATCTCTGTTTTTTGTTTAATCATATTTTACAGCATCAAAATAAAAGGCCCTTGGGGATTTGCAAAGGAATTAATGTTCCAGCCTTTTGGCCCTTGGTTATTGCCGTTTAATCTACTATTGAAGTTGGTAGAAGAAATTGCTAAGCCCATTTCACTCGCTCTTCGTTTATTCGGAAATCTGTACGCAGGTGAGTTGATTTTTATTTTGATTGCCTTGTTGCCTTGGTACATTCAACCTGTATTAAGTTTTCCTTGGGCGATATTTCACATTTTAATTATTACGCTTCAAGCCTTTATATTTATGGTATTGACCGTTGTATATCTCAGTATGGCGCATGAAGATCATTAATTTTTTTTATTTACCCTTTTTATTATTTAACTAACCGTTTGGAGGTTTCATGGAAATTGCAAAATTGATTGCTGACGTACAAGGCTTGACTGCTATTGCAGTGGGTCTGGTTCTTGGACTGGGCGCTTTGGGAACTGCGATAGGCTTTGGTCTATTAGGTGGTAAGTTCTTGGAAGGCGCGGCACGTCAACCAGAACTCGTGCCAATGCTACAAGTAAAAATGTTCGTTGTTGCGGGTCTATTAGACGCGGTAACAATGATTGGTGTTGGTTTGGCGTTATTCTTTACTTTCGCAAACCCATTTCTGTCAGCTGTTCAAGCTGCGGCAGCGGGTTAATAGATTACCATCGTGTTTAATAGCAACAAGAGGAACGCATCGTGAGTATCAATGCTACTCTGATTGGGCAAATGATTACCTTTGCACTTCTGGTATGGTTTACCATGAAGTACATTTGGCCGCCTTTATTTGACTCTTTAGAAGAACGTAAAAAGAAAATTGCCGATGGTTTAGCGGCGGCTGAAAAAGGTCAGGAACAAATTATCCTGGCCGAAAAGAAAGCGATAGGCGTTATAAAGGAAGCCAAAGAACAATCTTCAGAGATTGTTACTCTGGCTCAAAAACGTGCCAATGAAATCGTTGAAGAATCAAAAGACACTGCTAAAAAAGAAGGTGACAGATTGATTCTTGCGGCAAAAGCACAAATTGAACAAGAAATACAGCAGGCTAAAGAAGGTTTACGTCAACAGGTAGCTGAACTGGCTTTGAGTGCGGCAGAACAAATTCTGGGTGCAGAAATTGATAAGGCCAAACATCAAGATATTATTAGCAAAGTTTCTAATCAACTGGGTTAAGCATAATGAGCGAACTGGCAACATTGGCAAGGCCTTATGCAGCTGCGGTTTTTAAAAGAGCTAAAGAAACTCATGCGACTACAGAATGGTCTAAGAGCTTGGCTTTTATGTCAGCTGTACTTAAAAACGAAGATATTTCTGTCGTAGTTGATAATCCAAAAGTTAATAGACAAAGGTTATCAGCGTTGATGCTGGATATTTGCCAAGATCATATTAATGAAGAGAATGGTAATTTCCTAAAGTTGCTGGTTCATAACCATCGATTAGTGCTGCTGCCACATATTGCTACGTTATTTGAAGCGTATAAGGCAGAGGATGAAGGTTATGTCGATGTTCAGGTCTTCACTGCTTATGCTTTATCCAAAGAAGCGAAGCAGCGTTTTACAGCGACTTTAGAAAAAACCTTAGGCAAGAAGATTATTATGAATGTTGCCGTTGATAAATCATTAATAGGTGGTGTTTTAGTAAGGGCAGGCGACAGAGTCATCGACGGATCTATTAAAGGTCGGCTTCAACAAATGCAAAAAGCGCTACAGTGAGAGTGAGAAATAGAACATGCAATTAAACCCATCTGAAATAAGTGATCTGATTAAAAAGAAGATCGAAAACTTCGACTTAAGTGCCGAAGCGCATACAGAAGGTACCGTAGTCAGTGTGACTGACGGTATTGTTAGAGTACATGGTCTTTCAGAAGCGATGCAAGGTGAGATGCTTGAGTTCCCGGGCAATACCTTTGGCATGGCACTTAACCTGGAAAGAGATTCAGTGGGTGTGGTGGTTTTAGGTAACTATCAACACATTACTGAAGGCGATACGGTTAAATGTACTGGAAAAATTTTAGAAGTGCCTGTTGGTGAAGCATTGCTAGGCCGTGTGGTTGATGCACTGGGTAATCCTATTGATGGTAAAGGTGCGATTGACACCACTGAAACGGCTCCAATTGAAAAAATTGCTCCGGGTGTAATTGCCCGTCAGTCAGTTGATCAGCCTGTGCAGTTAGGTTTGAAATCAATTGATGCGATGATACCAGTGGGACGTGGTCAACGTGAGTTAATCATTGGTGACAGACAAACGGGTAAAACTGCGATTGCAATCGACGCCATAATTAACCAAAAAGGCACAGGTATTAAATGTATCTATGTAGCGATTGGTCAAAAACGTTCATCGATTGCTAACGTAGTACGTAAACTTGAAGAACACGGGGCTATGGCGCACACCATTATCGTTGCGGCCTCTGCTTCTGAATCAGCTGCGTTACAATTTATCGCACCGTACACGGGTTGTTCAATGGGCGAGTTCTTTAGAGATCGCGGTGAAGATGCCTTAATTATTTATGATGATTTGACTAAACAAGCCTGGGCTTATCGTCAAGTATCATTATTATTACGCAGACCGCCCGGTCGTGAAGCGTATCCCGGTGACGTGTTTTATTTACATTCACGTTTATTGGAAAGAGCATCAAGAATTAACGCGGATGAAGTTGAAAAATTAACCGGCGGAAAAGTAAAGGGTAAAACAGGTTCATTAACGGCATTGCCTATTATTGAAACGCAAGGTGGCGACGTATCGGCTTTCGTACCGACTAACGTAATTTCTATTACAGATGGTCAGATTTTCTTGGAAAGTAACTTATTTAACTCAGGTATTCGTCCAGCGGTTAACGCGGGTCTATCCGTATCTCGAGTAGGTGGTGCTGCACAAACCAAGATTATTAAAAAGCTAGGGGGCGGTACACGTCTTGATTTAGCTCAATACCGTGAATTAGCGGCTTTTGCTCAGTTTGCTTCAGATTTAGATGAAAGCACCCGTAAGCAAATTGAACGCGGTCAACGTGTGACCGAGCTGATGAAGCAAAATCAATATTCACCCATGTCAGTTGCACAAATGGCAGTCTCATTGTTTGCTGCCAATGAAGGTTTTCTTGATGGTATAGAAGTCAATAAGGTGCTAAGTTTTGAATCTGCATTGCATCTATACGTGAAATCGGAACATGCTGAGTTACTTGATAACATTAATGCGACTGGCGACTTTAATAATGAAATTAGCAGTAGTTTACGTACTGCGATAGAAACTTTCATTAAAACTCATAGTTGGTAAAAGGGTCTTCAAATGGCTGTTGGCAAAGAAATACGCACAAAGATCGCGAGTATCAAAAATACTCAAAAGATCACTCGGGCAATGGAGATGGTTGCGGCGAGTAAAATGCGTAAAACAAAAGACAGAATGCAGGCAACAAGGCCCTATTCTAAAAAGATAGGCCAAATTATTAAGCACTTGGCTCAAGCGAATCCAGAGTATAAACACCCGTATTTAATAACACGTGAGGTAAAGCGTGTTGGCGTTATCCTGATTAGTTCTGATAGAGGTTTGTGCGGTGGGTTAAATTCAAATTTATTTAGAAAAACGCTGTCTGAATTAGGTCAATGGAATAATGCAAATGTTGAAGTTGATATTTGTACGATTGGGACTAAAGCATTCGGTTTTTTCAGTAACTTAAAGGTGAATTTAATCGGTCAAGTATCCAAATTAGGTGACGCTCCGCACCTACACGACATAGTCGGTATTATTAAAATAATGCTGGATGCTTACGAGTCAGGTAAAATTGATCAATTGTTTGTAATCAGTAATGAGTTTGTCAACACCATGACTCAAAAGCCTACAATCGAGCAATTGTTACCTGTAGCCGCCTGTGAACTGGATGAAAATTTGGGTGGTCACTGGGATTATATTTATGAGCCTGATGCAAAAGAAGTATTGGATCATTTATTGACCCGCTTTATAGAATCAAAGGTATATCAAGGATTGGTTGAAAATAATGCCTGTGAACAGGCTGCCAGAATGGTTGCTATGAAGAGTGCTTCAGATAACGCAGGCAATCTTATCGGTGAGTTGCAATTGATTTACAACAAAGCCAGACAAGCTGCTATTACTCAAGAAATTTCGGAAATTGTTGCCGGTGCCGCCGCTGTTTAAGGCTCTCGCTAGTCGAAGGACCCAAGCAAAATGACATCACACTAAGAGGACAACTCAATGAGTTCGGGTAAAATCGTTCAAATTATCGGCGCGGTCGTTGACGTGGAATTTTCACGTGAAGACCTGCCAAAAGTATATGATGCCTTATATGTAGAAGGCAAAGATTTAGTATTGGAAGTACAGCAGCAATTAGGTGACGGGGTTGTCAGAACGATTGCTATGGGTAGTACTGATGGCTTAAGTAGAGGTTTATTAGTGACTAATACTAACGCCCCTATTTCAGTCCCCGTGGGTAAAGAAACGTTAGGTCGTATTATGAACGTTCTGGGTCAACCCATTGATGAAAAAGGACCGATAGGCGAAGCAGTTAAATGGGGCATCCATCGTGAAGCACCCAGCTATGCTGAACAAGCTGCGGCTAATGAGTTATTAGAGACCGGTATCAAGGTTATCGACCTGGTTTGCCCTTTCACAAAAGGGGGTAAAGTCGGTTTATTCGGTGGTGCTGGGGTAGGTAAAACCGTTAACATGATGGAATTGATTCGTAACATCGCGATTGAACACAGTGGTTATTCTGTGTTTGCGGGTGTGGGCGAACGAACTCGTGAAGGTAACGATTTCTATCACGAAATGACTGATTCAAACGTAATCGATAAAGTATCATTGGTTTACGGTCAGATGAATGAGCCTCCAGGCAACAGATTGCGCGTTGCGTTAACCGGTTTGACAATGGCTGAATATTTCCGTGACGAAGGTCGTGACGTTTTATTCTTCGTAGATAACATTTATCGTTATACCTTAGCGGGTACTGAAGTATCAGCGTTATTAGGTCGTATGCCATCTGCGGTAGGTTATCAGCCCACCTTGGCTGAAGAAATGGGTGTTTTACAAGAACGTATTACGTCAACTAAAACCGGTTCTATTACGTCGATCCAAGCGGTTTATGTACCTGCGGATGATTTAACAGATCCATCACCAGCAACGACGTTCGCGCATTTAGATGCGACAGTGGTATTGTCACGTCAGATTGCTGAGTTAGGTATTTATCCTGCTATTGATCCTTTAGATTCAACCAGTCGTCAGCTTGATCCTTTAGTTATTGGTCAAGAGCATTATGACGTTGCTCGTAGTGTCCAAGGCATCTTGCAACGTTACAAAGAGTTGCGTGACATTATTGCTATCTTAGGTATGGATGAGTTATCTGAAGAAGATAAATTAACCGTATCCAGAGCGCGTAAAATGCAACGTTTCTTGTCTCAACCTTTCTTTGTGGCTGAAGTCTTTACCGGTTCGCCAGGTAAGTATGTGTCATTAAAAGACACGATTGCCGGCTTCAAAGGCATTATTGCCGGTGAGTACGATGCGATTCCTGAGCAGGCTTTTTATATGGTCGGTACCATAGATGAAGTGCTTGAGAAAGCTAAGACATTAAAAAGCTAATAAATAGCCTCTCCTCCTAACGGTGGAGAGGCGTTGGGAAAAGGTGAAGAAATGACCATGACCGTACATGTAGACATTGTCAGTGCAGAAAAGGAGATATTTTCCGGAAGTGTGGAAATGATTTTTGCGCCGGGTGAGTTGGGAGAATTAGGTATTTCACCTCGTCATGCTCCGTTGATAACAAAGCTTAATCCTGGCGAAGTTAGGGTCAAAGTGAGTGCCACTGAAAGCTACCCGTTCTATATTTCAGGTGGGCTGTTAGAGATTCAGCCTCATTTAGTGACTATCTTGGCGGACACGGCGGTTAGAGCAAAAGACATCGATGAAGTGGCTGCTTTAGACGCTAAAGTAAAAGCAGAAGAAGCCTTGTCTGATAAATCAGGAAAGATTGATTATGCAACCGCTCAGGCTCAACTACAACAGGCTGTTATGCAATTAAGAACGCTGGATAGGTTTAGAAAGCGCGGTGGATAATAGATAGCTCTCATTGTTCTTGACAGGATAACTTTTCTTGATAGAACAACAGGCGATATTTTAATTTAAAGAAAGCCCGGTGGCGCTAAACTCGTTATCGGGCTTTTTTGTTTAACAGGATTTCAAATGAAAATTACAACCATTATTCTTGCAGCGGGTAAAGGCACGCGTATGCGCTCTGAATTACCCAAGATATTACATAAAGTGGCCAATAGACCCTTGTTGCAACATGTCTATGACATGAGCAAACAGTTAGACAATAATACCATTACCATTGTTTATGGTCACGGCGCTGATCGGGTAAGGAATACTTTAAAAGACTTGGATGCAAACTGGGTTGAACAAAAACAACAATTAGGTACTGGACATGCGGTGCAACAGTGTAAAGAACAAATCGGTGATGACGATACCGTACTTATTCTTTATGGTGATGTGCCCTTATTAAAGTTAGGTACAGTACAGCAATTAATAGCGAATGTGAGTCATAACACCTTAGCGCTACTGACGGTTAATTTATATAACCCTACCGGTTATGGCAGAATAGTGCGTGACAAGTCAGGAAAAGTCACCAAAATTGTCGAAGAAAAAGATGCCTCCCCAGATGAAAAGCTAATTAGTGAAGGTAATACTGGAATTTTAGCTGTACAAGGTGGGCAATTAAAAAAATGGTTAGCACAATTAGGTAATAATAATGCCCAAGGAGAATATTATTTAACCGATGTCATTGAAATGGCGGTCGCTGATAAGGTAGACGTAATAACCAGTCAGCCAGACACCGTGGATGAGGTCTTAGGGGTTAATAATCGGGTACAATTAAGTCACTTAGAGCGGGTTTATCAGCTAGAACAAGCCCAAGTATTAATGGAGCAAGGGGTGACGTTGTTAGATCCTGCTCGCTTTGACATCAGAGGTTCAATAGAAACATTAGGTATTGATATCATCATTGATGTGAATGTGATTATTGAAGGAAAAAATAGTCTAGGAAACAATGTAAAAATTGGCGCTAATACACAGATTAAGAATTCAGTCATTGGTGATGATGTAGAAATATTGGCTAACTGTGTAATTGATAATGCTGTGATAGGCGCAGGTAGTAAAATTGGTCCCTTTGCCCGTTTACGTCCAGAAACAGAATTAGCCGATCATGTCCATATCGGTAATTTTGTTGAAATCAAGAAATCATCTGTTGCTTCAGGAAGCAAGATCAATCATTTAAGTTATATTGGTGACACGACCGTGGGCAGTGGTGTTAACATAGGCGCAGGCACCATTACCTGTAATTATGATGGTGCGAATAAATTTAGAACAGTGATTGAAGATGGGGTATTTATAGGCTCGGATACCCAGTTAGTCGCCCCTGTGACCATTGGTAAAAATGCTACCATTGGTGCAGGCTCAACGATTACTAAAGATACTCCAGAAAATCAGTTAACCCTAAGCCGAGTCAAGCAAGTTTCAATAGCTGATTGGCAACGACCTATAAAACAGGAAAAATAATATGTGTGGTATTGTCGGTGGTGTAGCACAACGAAACATAGTCCCTATCTTAATTGAAGGGCTTAAACGATTAGAGTATCGAGGTTATGATTCGGCTGGATTAGCTGTTGTCAATCATCAAACCATTTATAGAAAAAGAGAGTTGGGAAAGGTCAAAGGGCTAGAAGATTTAATAAATCTTGAACCCGTTTCGGGAACAGTAGGCATTGCACATACCCGTTGGGCAACGCATGGAAAACCCAGTACCGAAAACGCACATCCTCACATGAGTAAAGATACCATCGCTGTTGTTCATAATGGCATTATTGAAAACCATGAAAACTTACGCAGCGAGTTAAAAGCGGATGACTTTGTGTTTACTTCAGAAACGGATACTGAAGTGATTGTGCATCAGATAGCTAAGATGATGGAGACAACCGGCGATTTACTGCTTGCTATTAAGCAAACCGTACAAACATTAGAAGGTGCCTATTCGTTGGGGATTATCAGTAGTGAAAATCCGAACACGTTAGTGGCCTGTCGAAAAGGCAGTCCCCTAGTGATTGGTGTCGGTATTGGTGAGTTTTTTATTGCCTCTGATGTGGCGGCCTTACTACCGGTGACTCAGCAGTTTATTTTTTTAGAAGACGGCGATATTGCAAGCATTAGTATTGATAAATTGGTCATCTATGATGAAAATGATCAAATCGTTAATCGTCCGATCAAAGAAACTCAATTGACCGCAGATTCAGTGAATAAAGGCCAATACCGCCATTACATGCTGAAAGAAATCCATGAGCAACCCTTTGCTATTTCTCAAACCTTAGAGGGGCGATTTATTAACCATCGCCTACAGGAAAATGCCTTTGGTCATAATGCCAATGAAGTATTTGATGCTATTAAATCAGTACAAATTTTAGCTTGTGGCACCAGTTATCATGCCGGTTTGGTAGCACGCTATTGGTTTGAAAGTTTTGCAAGAGTACCCTGTAATATAGAGGTCGCAAGTGAGTTTCGTTATCGAAACCCTGTGTTAGCACCGGATACCTTAATTGTTACCATCTCTCAATCGGGAGAAACCGCTGACACTCTCGCGGCTTTGCAAGAGGCTAAGAAGCTGGGGGCTAAATATTCGTTAGCCGTTTGTAATGGTCCAGAAAGTTCATTGGTCAGAGAATCAGACTTAGTTTTAATGACCCGTGCTGGTCCAGAAATTGGTGTTGCATCGACTAAAGCGTTTACCACGCAATTGACGGCACTGATGTTGTTGGTGATTGCAATCGGTCGTCGTTTTGAATTATCCGCAGCCGATGAAGCCAAAATAACCTCTGAATTGTTTGGTTTACCCGGAAAAATTGAAGGTGTATTAAAGCTCGACAAAGAAATTGAAATCCTGGCTGAAAGGTTTGCTGATAAACAACATGCGCTATTTTTGGGTAGAGGGACTCATTATCCCATTGCCATGGAAGGTGCCTTAAAACTTAAAGAAATATCTTATATTCATGCCGAAGCCTATCCAGCTGGTGAATTGAAGCACGGGCCACTTGCGTTAATTGATGCCGATATGCCAGTGATCACGGTGGCGCCCAATAACAAGTTATTGGATAAGTTAAAATCAAATATTCAGGAAGTCAGTGCACGTGGTGGGCAATTAATTGTCTTTATGGATGAAACTTTGGTGACGACTGAAGACGAAAATGTACATATTATAAAAGTGCCACAAATTGATAATGAAGTATCGCCTATTATTTATACTATTCCCTTGCAGTTATTGTCTTATTATGTGGCTATCTTAAAAGGTACGGATGTAGACCAACCCAGAAATTTAGCAAAATCAGTGACAGTTGAATAAGGGAACGAGTGGCTTTAGTACGTCGATACAAAATGATTTTGGAGATTGAATGCGGCTCTTGTTAGTTGAAGACGATGAAATACTCGGCGATGGTTTAGTTGAGGGCTTAAGAATGGAGGGCTATGCGGTCGATTGGTTAACAAACGGTAAGTTAGCTGATGAAGCACTGAAACTGAACAGTTATGAGTTGATCGTATTGGATTTAAACCTTCCAGATATGGATGGCATGGCTATTTTACGGGCGTTAAGAGGTCGTAAAGATGAAACACCTGTTATGGTTTTAACAGCTAAAGATACAATTTCTGATCGGGTATCAGGCTTGGATAGTGGTGCGGATGATTTTGTTATTAAGCCCTTTGAGTTAGATGAAGTCTGTGCGCGTTTAAGAGCCTTAGCGAGGCGCAGTGAAGGACGAAGTGCCCCGACTATTGAATACAAGGGTATTGTGCTTGATCCGGCGTCTCATCAAGTGACGTTTAATAATGAAAAAGTAGATTTATCTCAAAAAGAATTTGAGATATTAAGCTTTTTAATGAGTAATATCGGTAAAGTGGTTTCTCGATCACGTCTTGAAGAAAGCTTGTATTCTTGGGATTCTGATGTAGAGAGTAATACGGTTGAAGTTCATATTCATTACCTGAGAAAAAAACTCGGTTCTTCGTTGATTCGAACAGTTCGAGGTGTAGGCTATATTATTGATAATGTAGATGAGATATGAATTATTCTCTCAGGCAATTATTGTTAGTGAGTTTGCTTTCAGCCTCAATGCTGATTTGGGGTATTGCTGCCTACTTAAATTATAAAGTAACGCGAGATGAGGTTGCCAATCTGTTTGATGCAGAATTGGCGCAATCAGCAAAAGTGCTTAATGCTTTTGTAGAAAGCTTGTTCCGTGAAGGTTCCTTGTCAGGCCATTGGAGTCAAGAACAAGAGAGAGAAAAGGCTGATGAGATTCTTAAAGCTTACGCATTTAAACGTAACTTTAAAAGTAAAAGTGCATTGCAACTGTGGTCTGTGGACGATGGCTTGCTATTGCGTTCTGAAAACGTACCTGCTTTTTCTGTTCATGGCTTTAACCAAAGTAATATTGATGAACAGTTATGGCCCATTTTTGATGATCTGTTAAAAGCAAATGCGTTAGGTCATAAATATGAAAGAAAAGTGGCTTTTCAGTTGTGGTCAAAGAAAGAAGGATTAATACTGAGATCAGATAGCGCACCGAAGTTTGCCTTTTCATCGTCTGATCACGGATTTAGTGATACGAATATTGATGGTCATGAGTGGCATGTTTTTAGTATTGCGAATGCAACCGGTGAATATGTTATCCATGTCGGTCAAAAAGAGGAAATACGCGCTGAACTAACTGATGAAATATCATCACAGTTAGTCACTCAATTTCTGATTGGGTTGCCTATTTTAGGTTTAGTTATTTGGTTTATTGTGGGTTTATCATTAAAACCCCTGAACAGATTGGAAAAGGCACTTGCAAAACGTGAAGCAAGTTATCTTAAGCCGCTTTCTATCAAAAGACTGCCCAATGAGATTGTTCCGGTGGTTAATGAAATCAATAATCTTTTTGTGCAACTAGAACGTGCTTTTGAACATGAGCGTCGCTTTACTGCGGATGCTTCGCATGAGTTGAGAACACCTTTGGCGGGATTGCTGACTCAAGCACATGTTGCCTTAAGAACAACCGATGAGGAAGTTCGAAAGCAGGCGCTTTCACGGATTAAACAAGCTGTCAACCGGATGACTTATATGGTTCAGCAGTTACTGACTTTTTCGAGAATTGAGTCTAATACAGAATTTCTAACTAAACAAAATACGATGGTAAGTCGTGAAGTTGTTCATGTTATTACTGAGTTGGAGCCTGAAGCGCATAAGAAGCAAATTGTTATTGAGTTTGTTGAAGATAATGCAGTGCCTGCAATTGTCAATGCGCCCTTAGTGACCATTTTAATTCGGAATATAATTGATAACGCGATTAAATATACACCCGCTAAAGGTAATGTGTTAATCACCGTTGCGGGGCATGAGAAATATTTACAATTGTGCGTTGAAGATTCTGGGCCTGGCATCTCACCTGATCAATATGAAAAGTCTCTGGAACGTTTTCATCGCTGCGTTGAGACTGCAAATACAGCTAAAGGGACTGGCTTAGGTTTTTCGATTGTACAGCGTATTGCCGCGATTCATAATGCGGATCTAATACTGGGTGTCTCTCAATTTGGTGGACTCAAGGTATCAGTGTTGTTTCCTCTGCCTGTCAGGCCGATTGATAAAACATGGCAAAAGAAGCTAAGTTTCTTCCATCTGATGAAAAGTGCTTAAATTTTCAGCTAACTTAAGTTTATTGTTCAATGAAGTGCCTCTGCTGCAAAAGATGTGTGATGATGTCGTTGGCTTTATTAGTCAACATGCCGATAGAGTAGGTCATATTCAGTAAAGTGTCTAAATCTTGTCGCTCATGTAGTGGCCTTAATGCAAGATTATAGTATCGCTAATGTTGACACTGAAATGATGGTTATTAGTCCAGGTACTCAAAAACGGTAATAATTTGTTTTATATTCGGTTGCAGTTTAGTTACATTGATAACAACCGAACCTTCATCTCTATGCACAAGGCCCATCAAGTAAACAATTCCATTTTCGGTAACGACTTTTATCATGGCGGGGTCAAAGTCAGGTAGCGTTCTAATTTGCTTGAGTGCAGTTTTAACCGTTTGAGTTATGCTCTTGTCACTGGTGCGTGATTCTAAACTGCTGGGACGAGAAATGGCTAAATTATCATGCACCATTTTTACGTTGCTGACGACCTGGACGATAGCAATAATTTTTGCTTTTAACGCTTCATTCGGTGCTTCGCCAGTAATGAGAACTGCACCGTTATAAGTGTTGATGGTTATGTGGCATTGACTTTTTATGGCGTCCTCGGCGTTAAGATCGGAGTAGGCATCGGATGTTATTTCTCGATCCGATAAAATAATTTCCCGGGTTCGTCTGTCCTGAGCTAAGGTCTTTTCTGTAATTATTTCCTGATTATTGACGATCGGTGCGCACGCAACGATATATAAGGTATTAAGCAACATAATGATTAGTAATACTTTTTTCATGGCTTGCCTATTGATAATGGTGTGGATTTTAACCGAATAATTGCTGATCAATTAAATCGCACAAGCATTCAGTAATCAATATATGAGCTTCCTGAATGCGAGTGCTGGAGGTTGAAGGTATACGGAGTTCAATATCAGTTTCTTTCAGTAATGGGGGAATTAGTCCACCTTTATTTCCTGTTATCGCGATCACAGATATTTCTTTGTCGTGTGCAGTAGTAATGACTTTGGCTATATTGGTCGAATTGTTACCATCCGTGTAAATAACCAGCATATCGCCACTTTGACCTAAGGCTCTAAGTTGTTTTGAGAAAATGTCATTAAAGTGAAACTCATTGGATATTGCGGTTATTGTTGCTATGTCGGCTGTTAATGCGATAACCGGTAACGAGGGGCGATCACGTTCAAATTGATTAAGCATGGCAGATGAAAGCAGTTGAGCGCTGGTTGCAGAGCGTCCATTACCGCAAGTCAGTATTTTTTTATCATTGAGCAGGGTCGAAACCAGGCGTTGAGAAGCATATTCAATTAACTCACTCAGATAAGTCATGGTATCCTGTTGAATTTTGATACTCTCAGTGAAGTGATTTATTATTCTGTCTTGTAAGCTCATGAGGTCATTTTTAACTTAAAAAGCGTTTTTTATCCATTCTAGTTTGCCATTGCCAGAGATAGCAACAACATCAAAGCGGAGCGGAGTATCCTGTTTTTTTGAGGATAAATAGCAGTGTGTTGTGGCTATTATACGCGATTGCTTGGTTCGGGTAATACTCTCCATAGCACTACCGTAACGATCTGTTTTTCGATAACGCACTTCAATAATAACTAATGATTGCTGATCTTTCATAATCAAATCAAGTTCACCCAGTTTACAGCGATAATTTCTGTCTATTGGAAGGAGTCCTTGGCTGATAAGAAAGTTGTGGGCTTGCTCTTCGGCTTTTTCACCTTGGATTAAATGTGCGGCTTTGGTTGGGGATTTTTTTAGAAGCATCGGGTAACCGTGATGTGTCTGTAATCCGTACGCATTGATACCGCGACATACTGATATAATCGGGGCTTAATTAAGTAATAATTACATCTAATCATGACGGCTCATGGTTTTATCTTTAAATTGAAGGTGATATGAATGGCGGTATCAAATGTTAATGGTGCTGGTAAATTATACGTTGTTGCTACGCCAATAGGTAATTTAGCTGATATTAGTTTTAGAGCTGTTGAGATTTTAAAGACGGTTGATTTGATTGCGGCAGAGGATACACGGCATGTCAGGATGCTGCTACAGCATTACGGGATTACTAATAAACTGGTTTCATTGCATCAGTATAATGAAGATAAGGCATCTTTAGTCATGTTAGAAAAACTACGTGAAGGTCTGTCTATTGCCTTGGTCTCTGATGCTGGAACACCGTTAGTAAGTGATCCCGGAATGCCACTTGTAAAAATGGTGAAGGACGCAGGTTTAGAGGTGGTGCCTATTCCTGGCGCTTGTGCTTTAATTGCAGCATTGTCTGCATCAGGATTGCCGGTCTCACAATTTTCTTTTGAGGGTTTTCTGCCCAGAACTTCATCAGCACGCAAAGCCTTTTTTAGTGAACGGCTTAATTCTCCGAAGACTTGGGTATTTTATGAGTCTTGTCACCGAATTTTAGCATCGTTACAAGATATGTCCGAAGTTTTACCTTTAGAGCGAGAAATTGTGATTGCTAGAGAATTAACCAAGCTTCATGAGACGATTGTAAAGGCTAGTCTGGGCGAGGTGTTGGACTTGGTTATGCACAGTGAGCACATGAGAAAAGGGGAGTTTGTTGTTATTGTTGATGGAGTCGCTGTTGATAAAGAGGCGCAAGTTATGACACCTGAGCAGGAAAAAGTACTTCGGATTTTATTGACTGAGTGTTCAATAAAGTCAGCAGTTGCAATGGCTGTCGAGATTACGGGGCTAAGAAAAAAGGTGCTGTATCAAGCCGCATTAGTGATTGATAGTGCTAAAAAAGATCGGCTTATCTGTTATTAACAGTGGGTTGCAATATGATTTCTCATTAGCTTTGCTTTAACGAATGAAGTATACTGACCCTTGAAAGAGTTGGCTGGGCAGTCGCTGTTTTATTGTCAAGATAAAATGGAGGAAAGTCCGGGCTCCATTGGGCAGAGTGCCAGGTAACGCCTGGGAGGCGTGAGTCTACGGAAAGTGCCACAGAAAATAAACCGCCTATCACTTTGATAGGTAAGGGTGAAAAGGTGCGGTAAGAGCGCACCGCGCAACTGGTAACAGCGGTGGCATGGTAAACCCCACTCGGAGCAAGATCAAATAGAGGGACAGATGCGTGGCCCGCGCGGTTCCTGGGTAGATTGCTTGAGCTGTAAGGTGACTTGCAGCCTAGATGAATGACTGTTCACGACAGAACCCGGCTTATAGGCTGACTCTTTCTTTTTAATGGCGTAATCCTCTTGTAAATTTAAAGCAATTATTTGCTCTATCATCTAACGTGTCTTCCGAATAAAATCAATTAACCCACTGATAAAGAATAGAGTTTTTTTATTGTATAGCTCATCGTTTCGCCATTTTTTTATGGTCACCTAAGTCATTGTCAAAAAAGAAAGAGTTTAAATGAAAACATTCTTGACTATGAACTGTTTGGAATTTATAGTGCTTCCAGGTGGTGAAAAGTGGTAGAGAGTGGTTTTTTTAGGATTTTTGGGGTCGTTTTTTGTTTAGAGGCATTAGTTCAATTAATTTAGATGATAAAGGACGTCTTGCGATGCCCACTCGTTACCGAAAAGAGTTGGAAGAATGTTGTGAGCGGCAATTAATTGTAACGGTTGCAGTAAACGAAAGATGTGTTGGGGAAAGTGGCTGTTTATGGCTTTATCCCCTGCCCGAATGGGAGCGCCTTGAGCAGACAATCAGTCGATTACCTACGTTAAATAAAATGGCCGGTAAATTAAGGCGTTTCGTGATTGGAAATGCATCTGAATGTGAGATGGATGGTCAAGGCCGGTTTTTATTGCCAGAAAAACTAAGAAAATTTGCTCAAATGGATAAAAAGATAGTTTTAGTTGGGCAACTTAATAAATTTGAAATTTGGAATGATGTTGCCTGGACAGCCAAAGAAAGCGAATGGTTGAACAGTGATGATGATGAAGGTCTGGATGAGTTAGATACTTTGTCTTTTTAATAAGGGAGTTTTGTTGATGGAACATTTACCCGTTATGTATGCAGAAGCTTTGCAACAATTGGCGATTAAAAAAGAAGGTGTTTATCTCGATTGTACGTTTGGTCGAGGGGGGCACAGTCGAGGCATTTTAAGTTTATTGGGTCAAGGTGGGCAATTGATTGCTTTTGATCGTGATTTTGATGCGGTTAATTCAAGTTACGCAAAAACGATGCTAGAAGATGGGCGTATTCAGATAAAACAGGCTTGCTTTTCGCACTTAGAAACGTTTATCGAGGCGTGCGATCTGGTTGAAAAGGTAGACGGTATTTTGATGGATTTGGGGGTGTCATCACCTCAACTCGATAATCCTGAAAGAGGTTTTAGTTTTTTAAGAGAAGGGCCTTTGGATATGCGTATGGATTGTACCTCAGGGGTGCCTGCCGAGCAATGGTTAGCTACTGTTGATGAAAAGAAGCTGGTCAGTGTTTTATTTGACTATGGTGAAGAAAAGTTCGCCAGACGCATCGCGAAAGCGATAATTGATAGAAGGCTGGAATCTCCTCTAGCAACAACGACGCAATTAGCTAAGTTAATTGAAGATGTTGTGCCTATAAGAGAAAAAAATAAGCACCCTGCAACGCGTACGTTTCAAGCCATTCGTATTGAAATTAACCGGGAGCTGGAGGAATTAAAAAGTGTTTTGCAACAGTCAGCAAGAGTTTTAAAGCCTGGCGGACGATTGGTCGTTATTTCATTTCATTCTCTTGAGGATAGAATCGTAAAGCGTTTTATTAGGGATGAATCCGGGGCTAAGTTTAATCCTGGTAAGTTGCCAATAAAAGAAATTGATATTGCAAAGGGCGTGTTAACAAAAGTAGGCAAAGCATTGAAGGCTGATGTGCAAGAAATAAAAAAAAATCCAAGGGCTAGAAGTGCTGTTATGCGTGTTGCTGAGAAGGTTTAAGTGATTATTGAGCGACTTTTGATTGTGGCGAGTGTGGTGCTTTTATTGTCATCTTTAGCCGTTGTTTATAGTAAGTATTATTCACGTCTGATTTTTATTGAGATTCAAAAGCAAGAGAGAGCGCTAGATCAATACGAAGTCGAATGGGGACAAATGCAATTGGAACTGACGATGTTGGGCGAGCAGAATCGATTAGAACTTGTGGCAAAGGAACAGTTGAAGCTGGTTATGCCGCTAAGAGAAAAAATTATTTATATAAAACCATAAATGTTAGATTTTCGAGATAGAGGTTCTGTAAAAAAAGTCACGAATGACTTTTCCGGCAGGCGTAAGTTTGTAGTTACTTTTATAATGATCTGTATGCTAGCGCTTGTCGTTCGGGATATTCATTTACAGGTTATTAGTAAGCAGTTTTTAAAGCATCAAGGCGATATGAGGCAGGTTGATGAGGTAGCTGTTTATGCTTATAGAGGCATGATTATGGATAGGAACGGTGAGCCTTTAGCGATCAGTACGCCTGTTGAGTCTATTTGGATAAATCCCAGGGAATTACGATACGCCAAACAAGAAGGGATAAGAGCAATGGAGAAGCTCCTAAATTTGCCTGAAGGGAAAGTAATGGAATGGATCAAAGAGGAACCAAGACGGCAGTTTCTATATATTGCTCGTCGGGTTAATCCCCAATTAGGGGAGGATGTAAAAGCATTAAAACTGGAAGGTGTTTATTTTGAAAGGGAGTTTAAGCGGTACTATCCGGCTGGTGGTGTGTCTGCTCATATTGTTGGATTTACTAATGTTGATGATATTGGGCAAGCCGGAATGGAGTCCGGTTATGAGAAGCAGCTTAAAGGTACGGCAGGCAGTAAGCGCGTTATCAGGGATGGACAGCGACGCATTATTGATGATGTTGAAAGCATCAATGAACCTGTTTCTGGAAAGACTCTGGAGTTAAGTATTGATCAACGCATTCAATATTTGGCTTATAAAGAACTACAGGTGGCCGTTGAAGAAAATAATGCGAAATCAGGAACATTAGTTGTCTTAGACGCAAAAAACGGGGAAATTCTAGCCGCTGTTAATCAACCTTCGTTTAATCCGAATACAAGGAATAATTTAAAAGAAAGTGTGTATAGAAATAGAGCCTTTACTGAGGTATTTGAACCGGGATCAACGGTAAAGCCTTTTGTTGTCGCAGCCGCTTTGGATGGCGGGTATATAAAGCCTAATTCGATTTTCCCAACCAATGGTACTTTGCAAATTGGGCGTAATACAGTTAAAGATGTGCATAACTACGGTACCCTGGATGTGACTCATGTGCTTACAAAGTCCAGTAACGTTGGGGTGAGTATGATGTCTTTAAAAATGCCTCCGAAGTATCTGTGGGATACGTATCATCAACTTGGCTTTGGTATTTCAGCAGGGGCTGGTTTTCCCGGTGAAGCCAGCGGGAGAATGAAGGATTATAAGAGATGGCACGATTTTGATCGGGCAACGATGTCGTTTGGATATGGCTTAAATAGCTCGGCATTGCAGTTGGCAAGAAGTTATACCGCACTGGCAGACGACGGTCTTTTGCATTCTGTCAGTTTGTTAAAGCGAGAGGAAGATGATGATGTTGTGCGAGTGTTTTCTGCTAAAACTGCAAGAAGTGTAAGAAAGATGATGGAGACTGTGTTAACCAAAGAAGGCACAGCCTATGAAGCAAGAGTTGATGGTTACAGTGCAGCCGGTAAAACAGGAACTGTAAAAAAAGCAACCGCAAGAGGTTATACAGAGAGCAGTTATTTCGCGGTTTTTGCAGGAATGGCACCGGTTAATGATCCTCGCTTGATCATAGTCGTCATGATTGATGAACCATCTGCGGGCAAATATTACGGTGGTTTGGTATCAGCTCCAGTATTTTCAAAAGTGATGGCAGGTGCGTTGAGAATACTTGAAGTGGCTCCTGATCAAGAGGAGACGATGCCTATTTTGTTAACACAAAGAAAACCATTCGATGCCAATGAAGTTAAGTGAATTATTAGAGGGATTTGTTTCATGTAAAAACGCTACTTTTTCTAAAGTCGGGGATACGTTTATAACTGGACTCGTTTTAGATAGTAGGGACGTTGTGATTGGAAATGTATTTATTGCGTTAGTGGGTGTTCAGCAACACGGTCTTTTCCACGCGAGTCAGGCCATTTTAAATGGTGCAGTTGTTATTATCTATGACCCTTTAGGTGGCGGCGAGCAGTTGGCGGAATCAATAGCGGATGTGCCCCTGATTGCAGTTGATAATTTGGCTGTTAAGCTGGGAGATATTGCTGCTCGTTATTATGGTGATCCTTCTGGCTTGATGTCTGTGATTGGTGTCACAGGAACGAATGGTAAAACATCCTGTACCCAATTTTTAAGTCAAATGTTAAATGACTGTGGAGTTGTGGGTACGTTGGGTTGGGGAGAGTCGGGACATTTAAATAAAACTAAAAATACTACGCCAGACGCGCTTGAAATCCAGAGAATATTGTCAGAATTACTGAAAAATAAGAAGAGTATTGTCGCGATGGAGGTTTCATCGCATGCCTTAGCGCAGGGTCGAGTCAACGGTGTGATATTTAAAGGTGCAGTATTTACTAATATTAGCCGTGATCATTTAGATTACCACGGAACCATGGACGATTACTTACAAGCTAAATTACAATTATTGTATAAGCCTGGATTAGCCTTTGTCGTAGTGAATCTTGATGATTCCTACTGTGAGAAAATTATCGATGCGGTGCCCTCAAACATTGTTATATGGGGTGTCAGTTTTAAAGGTAAAACTGTAAGCGTTGGCGAAAGTGTTAAGGCGGCTATTTTGCACAGTGTCGCCGGTATTGAGTTTATGGTCAATTGGCGAGACGATAATAAACGAGTTTATGTGCCCATTTATGGGGATTTTAATGCTGAAAATAGCCTCCTTGTTTTGACGGTGATGCTGGCAATGGGCTACTCATTATCCGAGGCGGTTGAGAAACTAATAAGCGTAAAACCTGTGACAGGACGTATGCAACATTTTGGTGGTAATAAGCTGCCATTGGTTTTTGTTGATTATGCGCATACACCGGATGCTTTGAATAAAGTGCTATCGGGTCTTAGGAAGCATTGTCAGCAGTCATTATGGGTGGTATTTGGCTGTGGAGGTAATCGGGATAAAGGTAAAAGACCCGAGATGGGGGCGATTGCAGAACAATGGGCTGATCGGGTGATTATCACGGATGATAATCCACGATTTGAAGATAGTCTGGATATCGTAGGCGATATTTTGGCAGGTTGTAAGACTTCAATCAGTTCTGATTCGAACGCTAGGATTATCGTTATTCGAAATAGAAAGCAGGCAATACAAACAGCCATACTCAATGCAACTGAAGACGATTGTATTGTAATTGCAGGTAAGGGACATGAAGATTATCAAGAAATTAATGGTGAGAAAATTAATTTTAGTGATAGTCAGGTTGTGATTGATACTTTAAAAATGAGAGCTTGAATAGTATGAAAATGATGCTGAGTACCTGTGCTGCTATTGTACAAGGAAAACTCATTGGAAAAGACGTTGCTATTACAGGGGTTAGTATAGATACGCGAGTCATTAAAGCAGATCAATTGTATGTTGCAATTAAAGGCCATAATTTTGATGGAAATGATTTTGTAGGTCAGGCAGAAAAAGCGGGAGCGATTGCAGCAATTGTGCATGCAGGCGCAAGCGTTTCATCGGCTTTACCGCATATTGTTGTTGGTGATACACGCTTAGCGTTGGCAAGATTAGCAGGTGCATGGCGTCTATCGTTGTCGGAGAATGAAAAGCCACTATCGGTAGTGGGTGTGACGGGTAGTAATGGTAAAACGACAGTTAAGGAAATGGTCGCTGCAATTTTGGCGTTTAAGGATACTGTTCTGTTTACTCAGGGTAACTTAAATAACGACATTGGAGTGCCATTGACATTGTTTCGACTGACTGAACAAGATCGTTATGCCGTCATCGAAATGGGCGCAAATCATATTGGAGAAATTGCTTATACCAGTCATTATGCTAACGCGGACGTGGTCATTATTACCAATGCAGGTGCTGCACACTTAGAGGGTTTTGGCAGCTTAAGTGGTGTGGCGAAAGCTAAGGGCGAAATCATTGAAACACTTGGAGATAAGGGCGTTGCTGTTCTTAACAAGGAAGATGTTTATTTTGATTATTGGAAAGCCGTTGCGGGAAACCGAAAGGTCATCTCATTTGGCCTAGGTGCTGATGCTGATGTAACGGCTAAAGTGATTGAAATGGGGATTAATAACAATTCGTTTATTAGTGCATTTAATTTGGTTACAGCTCAAGGTACTGTTGAAGTTAATTTAAAATTGGCAGGTCAACATAATGTGCTTAATGCGTTGGCGGCAACTGCTGCAACACTGGCTTTGGGAATAGAGCTAGAGCAGGTTAAAGCCGGCTTAGAGAGTATAAATCCAGTAGTGGGTCGAATGCAGCCTTTAGTAGGGTGTTTAGGAAACATCATTATTGATGATACGTATAACGCTAATGCAGATTCTCTTGAAGCAGGTCTTGAAGTATTGAACCAACTAAAGGGTAGACATTGGTTGGTGTTTGGTGCTTTTAGCGAGTTGGGGGCACAAAGCGCAAAGATTCATCAGGAGATAGCTGAGGTTATCAAGTCAAGTGGTGTAACTCGGATATTTGCCGTGGGGGCTGATGCTAGGAATACGGTCCAGGCTTTTGGTTTAGGAGCCACTTTTTATGAAAAACAAGAAGATTTAATTGCCGAACTAAAACAAGAATTAAGAGGCGATGAAGTTATTTTGATTAAGGGTTCGCGGGCGCAGCACATGGAAAATGTGGCTGCTGCTTTGGTTGAGAATTTTAGGAATTAAAGATGTTACTTTATTTTACAGATTATTTAATGACGTTTGATGGAGGGTTTAGAGTATTTCAGTATCTGACTTTTCGCGCGATATTGGGTGCATTAACGTCATTAGTGATTTCTTTCATAATTGGCCCTGTCATGATTAGAAAGTTAAGTTCCAATAAGATTGGGCAAAGCATCCGTGAATTAGGTCCGCAGTCACATTATGAAAAGTCTGGAACACCGACAATGGGCGGAACTTTAATATTGGTTGCTATTTTAATTAGTACTCTATTGTGGGCTGATCTGGGTAATCGATATATTTGGGTTATTTTGTTAGTGACTATGGGATATGGGATTATTGGTTTCATTGATGACTATAGAAAAGTGATCAAGCGTAATAGTGACGGCTTATCAGCTAGAGCTAAATATTTAGGCCAATCAATTATAGGTTTAACCGCTGCTATCTTCTTATATAAGACCGCATCAGTGCCTGCGGAAACTCAATTGATTATTCCTTTTTTTAAGGATTTTATGCTGGATATGGGTTGGATGTATATCGTTCTGACCTATTTTGTGATTGTGGGTACCAGTAATGCCGTTAATTTAACAGATGGTTTGGATGGTTTAGCTATTATGCCAACCGTTATGGTTGCTGCCGGTTTGGGTGTTTTTGCTTATCTTTCCGGGCATAGTGCGTTTTCAAATTATTTAGCCATACCTTATCTTCCTAATTCGGGTGAGTTAATTGTTTTTTGCGCTGCTTTGGTTGGAGCTGGCTTAGGTTTCTTATGGTTTAATGCTTATCCGGCCATGGTGTTTATGGGGGATGTGGGTGCTTTGGCTTTAGGCGCAGCTCTGGGTGTACTTGCGGTATTGGTTCGACAGGAAATTGTACTGGTCATTATGGGTGGGGTTTTCGTCATGGAAACATTATCCGTTATGATTCAGGTCGCTTCTTTTAAGTTAACAGGAAAGCGGGTGTTTCGAATGGCGCCTATACACCATCATTTTGAATTGAAAGGCTGGCCAGAACCTAGGGTTATTGTGCGTTTTTGGATTATTACGGTTATTTTAGTGTTAATTGGCTTAGCTACATTAAAATTGAGGTGAGCCATTTGTACAAGAATGAAAAAGACACTACTTAATGATGAGCTACCGAGTCGTAAGTGTATGAGTATGAATAATGACGCAATCTTACAATCGTTAAAAAGCAAATTTTTTTTGGAACCCAAGCATTCAAAGGTATTAGTTGTTGGCTTGGGTGACACTGGTATTTCCGTCGCACATTATTTGTATAAATTGGGTTTTCATTTTGCGGTCACAGATAGTCGAGATAAGCCTCCATTAAAAGATGCTTTTTTGCAAGTAATGCCGGATACACCTATTTTTACAGGCGGGTTTGATGAGTCCGCTTTTCAGGTGGCGACGCATTTGATTGTGAGTCCAGGTGTATCATTAACTGAAATATCCATTGTTAAGGCGACTGCTAATGGATCAAGGATTGTCAGTGATATTGACTTATTTGCTTGTTCAGTTGATGTGCCTATTGTGGCTATTACGGGTTCTAATGGTAAAAGCACTGTCACCACGATGTTGGGTGAAATGGCTAAATATGTCGGCATAAAGGTGGGAGTGGGTGGTAATTTGGGTACCCCTGCTTTAGATTTGTTGGCACAGGGAGCGGATTTATTTGTATTGGAACTCTCAAGTTTTCAACTTGAACGGACGAGCAGTTTAAATGCGGCAGCGGCAACGGTCTTGAATATTTCTGCAGATCATTTAGACAGGCATGAAACGATAGCCCGTTACGCCTATGAAAAGGAAACTATTTTTAAGGGAACCGGTGTTATGGTGATCAATATTGATGATCCCCTTGTCAATGATATGCGGGTTTCCGATAGGGAAACACTAACCTTTTCTATTAAGACCAAGGCTGATTTTTATATTGATGTCCAGGATAGTGAAGAATATTTGATGCAGGCTAATATAGGATTAATGCCACTGGCAGAGTTGCCGCTGGAAGGTCGACATAATGCTGCTAATGCCTTAGCTGCTCTGGCGTTAGGTAAGGCAGTCGGATTAGATCCTTTTGTGATGTGTGGAGCCTTAAAAGTTTTTAAAGGGTTGGAACATCGCATGCAGAGAGTCGCAGAAATCAAAGGTGTGACGTGGGTCAATGATTCAAAAGCAACTAATATTGGTGCTTGTGTGGCCGCTTTGGAAGGTTACCAACGTAAAGTCATCCTCATTGCCGGCGGTGATGCAAAAGGCGCTGATATGAATGAATTAAGTCCTGTTGTAAAAGAAAAAGCAAAAAGTATCGTCTTGATAGGTAAGGATGCGGGTTTGATCAGGCAGGCGTTGAATGATTGTGTTCCTGTTTACGAAGCTAAAAGTATGGTACAGGCTGTACAGATATGTGCCCAACTGGCTGAAATTGGTGATAGTGTTTTATTGTCACCGGCCTGTGCAAGCCTTGATCAATATAAAAATTACCAGGATAGGGGTAATCAATTTGCTAAGGCTGTATTAGGGTTACTTAAATGAAAAAGCGAGCAAAGCCATCAAGGATTGGTCGCTTCCATTATGATCCTCTGTTGGTGATTGTTACGTTAAGTTTATTAATTATTGGATATATCATGGTCGCATCCTCGTCCTTGCATTTGGGTGTGAAGTTAAATGGTGATACTTTTTACTATCCCGTAAGACAATCTATTCATATAGGATTGGGACTTTTTTTAGGTTATTGTGTGGCTAGAACACCTATTAGAATTTGGGAAAACTCGGGTCAATGGTTGTTCGTCTGTGGATTATTATTGCTTATTATTGTGTTAATTCCGGGTCTAGGGGTAAAAGTTAACGGCAGTACGCGCTGGTTGTCTCTGGGTGGGGTAAGATTACAGGTTTCTGAGGTAGTTAAGTTTTTTGCTGTGATATATATGGCAGGGTATGTGACACGACATAAGAAATCCATAAGGGAGTCCATTTTTTCTTTACTTAAACCTTTGATCCTGTTTGCTACAGCTAGTTTATTATTGTTACTGGAGCCTGATTTTGGTTCCGCAGTGGTAATAATGATTATTGCAATGGGTATTATGTTTCTGGCGGGAGCGAGGTTATCTCCTTTTATCGCATTATTGTCGGTTGGCACTATATCGGCGACATTGTTGGTTTATTTTGAGCCTTACAGAATGAAAAGGGTAACCAGCTTTATTAATCCTTGGGCAGATTCTAAAGACACCGGTTATCAGTTAGTGCACGCATTAATTTCGTTTGGACGTGG
The DNA here is from genome assembly GCA_903839855.1 of uncultured Methylococcaceae bacterium. Classification (GTDB taxonomy): domain Bacteria; phylum Pseudomonadota; class Gammaproteobacteria; order Methylococcales; family Methylomonadaceae; genus Methylobacter_C. The sequence continues at coordinate 13,975 of CAIMEB010000057.1, read as the reverse complement.
TGAATGGCTCGGTGTTGGGTTGGGTAATGGAATACAGAAGTTATTTTACCTTCCTGAAGCGCACACAGATTTTCTATTTTCGGTGATTGCTGAGGAACTGGGATTATTGGGTGTTTTAACTGTTATCGTGTTATTTACGTTATTAGTATGGCGATCATTTGAAATTGCAGTCGCTGCAGAGAAAGCTGGAGAACGATTCTCAGCTTTTATCGCCTATGGTTTAGGCATTTGGTTTGGTTTTCAATCATTTGTCAATATGGGAGTTAATATGGGTATTTTACCGACTAAAGGCCTGACGTTGCCCTTAATGAGCTATGGTGGTGGCAGTATGATGATTATGTGTTGTGCAATTGCGTTATTATTTCGCGTTAACAGTGAAGTGTCTGAGATAAATGCTAATAAACCAAAGGAAAGGTCAAAATGGGCAAGCGCATAGTTATTATGGCTGGAGGAACTGGCGGACATGTGTTCCCTGCTTTAGCGGTTGCAGAGTATTTACTGGAAAAGGGTTGGCAGGTTAGTTGGTTAGGGACGCACCGGGGGCTAGAAAGTCGAGTGATTCCAGCACAGGGTATTGCGATTGATTGGTTGTCTGTGGCAGGCGTAAGAGGCAAAGGCGCAATGGCTAAAATAAAAGCGGTTTTTATGCTTTTCAAAGCCTGCTTTCAGGCTTTGAAAATATTGCATACACGTAAACCTGATGTGGTGTTGGGTATGGGTGGTTTTGTTGCTGGCCCGGGTGGCTTAATGGCAAAGCTTCTAGGTATTCCGTTGATTATTCATGAACAGAATCGTGTCCCAGGAACAACTAATCGTCTGCTTGCGCGTATCGCTAACCAGATTTTAGAGGCTTTTCCAAACAGTTTTGAACAGTGTACTAAAGCAAAATTTACCGGCAATCCTCTGAGAAAAGATTTTCTGAATGTAGCGAGAAATACGCAGCAAAGAGTAGAAGATGAAATACGGTTGTTGGTTGTTGGTGGCAGTCAGGGTGCCCAAATTTTAAATGACGTAGTGCCAGAGGCTATTTCTCAATTTAAAAAAACGGATTTTAAGCAGCGCCCCGTACGGGTAAAGCATCAAACAGGTGAGGCGATGTTGTCTCAAGTCGACAAGCGTTATAAGGACTTAGGGATTGATTCTGAGGCTAGTGCTTTTATTGAAGATATGGTCGCAGTTTATGATTGGGCTGATTTAGTGATTTGTAGAGCGGGTGCGATGACAGTGAGTGAGGTGGCAGCCATGGGGGTTCCCGCCATTTTTATCCCGCTGCCCACTGCGATTGATGACCATCAATCGGCTAATGCCTGCTATCTAAAAGATGCGGGAGCTGGACTCGTGTTAATGCAAAATAATTTGAATCCTCTGTCATTAGCTGAAGGTATTGATAACGCTTTAAGTAATTTAGCCTTGATGAGCAAGAATGCACAAAAGTGTGCTCGTTTAGATGCAACAGAGAGTGTTGTGGGCTATTGTATGGTTGAGGCCGGATTATGACGCAAATTGTGTCTACACTAGGAAATATAAAACGCATACATTTCGTGGGTGTTGGTGGCACGGGAATGAGCGGTATCGCTGAAGTTCTACTAAATCTTGGCTATCAAGTGTCAGGATCTGATATTAAAGAAAGTGGCGTGACGCAGCGATTAGCCGATTTGGGGGTGATTGTTAGTATAGGACATCAGCGAGAAAATGTTACGGATGTGGACGTTGTTGTCGCTTCAACAGCGATAGATCGAAGCAATGATGAAATAGATGAAGCTTATATAAAAAGGATACCTGTCATTCCTCGTGCAGAGATGCTAGCGGAGTTAATGCGGTTTCGGTTTGGGATTGCGATTGCGGGTACGCATGGAAAAACGACCACAACCAGTTTAACCGCCAGCGTATTAGCAGAAGGTGGGCTAGATCCTACGTTTGTGATTGGTGGACGCCTAAATAGTGCCGGCAGTAATGCAAAATTAGGGTTAGGCCATTATTTGGTTGCTGAAGCAGATGAGAGTGATGCGTCATTTTTATATCTGCAACCAATGATTGCAATAGTGACGAATATTGATCAAGACCACATGGAGACGTATCAAAATAGTTACCAGCGATTGAAAGACACTTTTATCGAGTTTTTACATCACTTACCTTTTTATGGTTTAGCGGTGTTATGTTTAGATGATGAAGGGATTAGAGAGATTTTGCCAAACATATCCAAGCCAGTGCTTACTTATGGTGTGCATGGAGATGCTGATATTAGAGCGGTTGATGTAGAGCAAAAAGGCATGTTCACTACGTTTAATGTTATTCGTCGAGGCAATTATCCGGCTTTAAGAGTTACTCTGAACATGCCAGGATGGCATAATATGCTTAATTCTCTGGCCACTATTGCGGTAGCCACTAAGCTTGACGTTTCCGATGAGGCTATTGTTAAAAGTCTCGGTGAGTTTAAAGGGGTTGGTAGGCGTTTTCAAATACAAGGTGATTTAGCAATTGATGAAGGAAAACTGACTTTGGTCGATGATTATGGACATCACCCAAAAGAAATTGCTGCAACTTTAGAGGCTTTACGTCAGGCATGGCCCACGCGACGAGCCGTAGTTATTTTTCAGCCGCATCGATATACCAGAACACGTGACTTGTTTGAAGATTTTGTGCACATATTATCAACAGTAGATGTGCTGATTTTAATGGACGTTTATTCAGCGGGCGAATCTGTAATTACAGGTGCTGATGGTCGAGCCTTAAGTCGTGCTATTCGTATGCGTGCTCAGATTGATCCTGTCTTTGTTGACAATTGGCAAGAGTTACCAAAGATATTGGCGGGTATTGTAAGAGAAGATGATGTCATCTTGACAATGGGTGCTGGTAATGTAGGGCATTTTGCTACACAGTTACCTGAGTTGTTGACCGAAGCCCTAGCAGCTCGGATTGTGCCGACGGTGAGTTAGGATTTATGAAAGGTCGATTGTTACTCAATGAAAATCTGGCCAGATATACGAGTTGGCGCGTGGGTGGAGTTGCTGACCAGTTATATATCCCTTTTGATAAAGACGATTTATGTGAGTTTGTAAAGTCGTTACCCGTTTCTGAGCCTGTATTGTGGCTGGGATTGGGTAGTAATTTATTAATTAGAGACGGCGGTATCCGGGGTACAGTGATAAATACCAAGGGGCGTTTGAAGGGAATGCGCCTCGTTGAAGAGACGATTGTATATGTCGAAGCGGGAGTTCCCTGTGCTCATGTCGCACGCTTTTGTTCAGAGCAGGGCTTGGTCGGCGCTGAGTTTTTAGCGGGCATACCGGGAACAATGGGCGGTGCCTTAAAAATGAATGCAGGCGCTTTTGGAGGCGAAACTTGGGGCATTGTGAATCAAGTTGAAACCATTGATGCCTTAGGAGAATTGTCGGTTAGATATCCTTCTGACTACGAAATACGTTATCGATCAGTTAAGACGGAAAAAGTTGAGTGGTTTTTAAGTTGTCAGTTGCGATTACAGAAAGGCGATATTGTTGCTAGTCAACAAAAAATAAAAAGTTTGTTAGAAAAGCGGGCGCAAACACAGCCCACCAATCAGCCCAGTTGTGGATCGGTATTTAAAAATCCAGAAGGTGATTTTGCGGCAAGACTGATAGAGAAAGCAGGTTTAAAAGGTTATTCAATTGGTGGTGCCAGTGTTTCGGAAAAGCACGCTAATTTCATAGTAAATACAGGTAACTCGACGGCTACTGATATAGAGCAGTTGATTGCTTATGTTCAAAAAAAAGTAAAGGAACAGCAGGGTGTTGAATTACACACAGAGGTATGTATGGTAGGTGAGGTTGATGTAGTAAAGCGGCACCTAGTGTCTTTCCAAAACCCTGAAAAATTTGGGCGAGTTGCTGTACTGATGGGGGGGGCAGCCGCAGAGAGAGCCGTTTCTTTAAGAAGTGGCGAGGCTGTTTATCAGGCTTTATTACGCAAAGGCATCGATGCAATAGCTATTGATGTCACAGGAAGTCCAATTCAGGCTTTGAGCGGTGTCACAGTTGATAGAGTTTTCAATATTATCCATGGCCGTGGGGGCGAAGATGGTGTTATTCAAGGTGTTCTTGAGGTACTGGGAATTCCTTATACGGGCAGTCGGGTTTTAGCTTCAGCCTTAACGATGGATAAACTTAAAACCAAGCTATGCTGGAAGGGATATGGTTTAGTTACGCCTAAATGGTTTTTATTGAAAGACGAAAATGATCTTGATGCGTGTATTGAAGCATTGGGTTTTCCCGTTATTGTGAAACCTGCTCAGGAAGGATCCAGTATTGGTATGAGTAAGGCAAGCTCAAGGGAAGAGTTGCAAAAAGCCTTGAAAGTGGCTTTAGACTACCATTGTGATGTTTATGCTGAAAGTTGGGTGACGGGCAAGGAGTATACTGTCGCTATATTGAATGATACCGCGTTGCCCGTGATCCGTTTAGAAACGCCTAATTCATTTTATGATTATGAGGCAAAATATAATGCGACCACTACAAAGTATCATTGTCCTGCTGGTTTAAGCGAAGAGCAAGAGCAGTTTATTAGAAACGTGGCATTGACGGCAAGTAAAGTGGTTGGTACTAAAGGCTGGGCAAGGGTCGATATATTTATTGATGATGCCGGGCAGTATCAGTTAATTGAGATTAATACCGTGCCCGGTATGACAGATCATAGCTTGGTGCCTATGGCGGCTAAGCAGGCCGGCATAGATTTTGAAGAGTTAGTTTGGCGGGTATTGGAAACCAGCCTTGGATAATGAGTAATGTTGGCATTAAACCCCTGTTAACCGGAGTGCTGTTTCTGTGTCTGGTTGTAGTTGTTGGGCATCAGTTAGACAAAAAATGGCAGATTCGATCGGTATCGATAAAAAATGTTTCTATGCCAATTAGATACGTGAGAATTGAAGGCGTTTTTCAATTCCTCAGTAAAAGTGAGATACAGAACGTATTGCAGCCAATAGTAATGGCGGGCTTTTTTGGGGTTGATATGCAGGAGATACACGCAGCTGTTTCAACATTGCCTTGGGTAGACGCAGTTACTGTTAAGCGTGTCTGGCCTGATACCATTGATGTCAAGGTACAAGAAAGGAAACCCTACGCGCGTTGGGGAGAAAATAGTTTGATAACCGAACAAGGTACTGTATTTACGCCTGATAATATAGAGCCATTTAAAGATAGGATTTTAATCATCGGGCCTGAACTACAGCAATTAAAAGTACTGGAAATAATGAAGGGCATTAAAACGGCTTTAGCTGATCATTCTATGACGTTGGCTATGTTTAGTGTTAATGAACGTGGGGCATGGAAAATCAAATTGGCAAATGAACTTGAAATACTGTTGGGGCGTAATGAGCAATTAAAGAAATTACAGCGTTTTTTAAAGACGTTGACAGTGTTAGATCAAGAACAGTTTTTGCAAATTGAAAGAGTTGATTTGAGATATCCCAATGGGTATGCAGTTTCATGGAAGCCTGGAACTGCTGATATTGACTGGAATGCCATTGCAAAATCCAATAATAAATGAGAATACGACAAGGCGATAAAGAGTAAATAAAATGGCAAAAAAAACAGAGCGTAATTTAATAGTCGGATTAGATATTGGTACGTCAAAAGTCGCGGCTATTGTTGGTGAGCTGACCAGTGACGGCAATATAGAAATAATTGGCATAGGATCTACGCCATCACGAGGCCTAAAAAAGGGTGTCGTGGTTAATTTAGAGTCAACCGTTAATTCCATTCAAAAAGCGATTGAAGAGGCTGAGTTGATGGCAGGGTGTCAGATTAGATCTGTTTTTGCGGGTATTGCTGGTAGTCACATTCGCAGTCTGAATTCACATGGTATAGTTGCCATTAAGGATAAAGAAGTCACTCAGTATGATATTGACAGAGTTATTGATTCGGCACGCGCGGTTGCCATTCCTGCTGACCAGAAAATATTACATATTTTGCCACAGGAATTTGTAATTGATCTTCAGGACGGAATTAAAGAGCCTATTGGGATGTCTGGTATACGGTTAGAAGCTAAAGTTCACATGGTGACAGGCAGTGTGAGTGCCTCTCAAAATATTATTAAATGTATTCGGCGTTGTGGACTAGAGGTTGAGGATATTGTGTTAGAGCAATTAGCTTCCTGTAATTCTGTACTTACCGAAGATGAAAAGGAGCTGGGTGTTTGTTTAATTGATATTGGAGGAGGTACTACAGATATTGCCATTTTCGTTGAAGGAGCCATTAAGCATACAGCCGTCATACCGATTGCGGGGGATCAGGTAACCAATGATATTGCTGTAGCATTGCGAACGCCGACTGTCAACGCCGAGGAAATTAAGCGAAAGTATGCTTGTGCATTAACACAATTAGCAAACGTTGATGGTGTTATTGAAGTTCCGAGTATAGGTGATAGGGCACCACGCAAAATTTCAATGCAAAATCTGGCCGAAATAATAGAACCTCGCTATGAGGAACTTTTATTGCTGGTGCAGTCAGAACTTAGACGAAGTGGCAACGAAGAGTTAATTGCTGCCGGCATTGTGTTGACCGGAGGCAGTTCAAAAGTAATGGGGCTGATTGAATTGGCGGAGGAAATTTTCCATGTGCCAGTAAGAATGGGAGGCCCCCAAAATGTTTCTGGGCTAGCCGAAGTGGTAAGAAATCCTATTCACTCCACTGGGGTTGGATTGTTAATGTACGGAAAAGATCACCAGAACTTGGGTAGAAGTCATGAAGCTGACGGTTTAAGCTGGATTTCCAAGATGAAAAGCTGGTTTCAGGGTAATTTTTAATAACGTTTTTTGTATTTAAGGGGTAGTGTCGTGAAATATGAATTGGTGGATACGTATACTCAATCCGCAGTCATCAAGGTTATTGGTGTTGGTGGGGGGGGGGGGCAATGCAGTCAACCACATGGTTGGCAGTCATATTGAAGGTGTGGAATTTATCTGTGCAAATACCGACGCTCAGGCATTAAGGAAGATTGCTGTAGAGACGATTATTCAGTTAGGTGTTGAGTTAACCAAAGGTTTGGGAGCCGGTACTAATCCAGAAATTGGAAAATTTGCGGCAGAAGAAAATAAGGATCGGATTAAAGAAGTATTGCAAGGCGCCGATATGGTTTTTTTGACTGCTGGAATGGGCGGTGGAACCGGTACAGGTGCTATTCCTGTGATTGCGCAAATTGCAAAGGAAATGGGTATCCTAACCGTTGCTGTCGTGACGAAGCCCTTTTTATTTGAAGGTAAAAAGAAACAGCTTGTTGCAGAGCAGGGCATTATAGAGTTAGAAAAATACGTTGATTCGTTAATTACAATTCCCAATCAGAAATTATTGCCAGTACTGGGTAATAGTGTTTCGTTAATGAATGCCTTTAGAGCGGCTAATGATGTATTGCTTGATGCCGTTCAGGGGATTACTGAGCTTATTATTCATCCGGGTATGATTAACGTTGACTTTGCTGACGTTAGGACTGTTATGTCGGGAATGGGTGCTGCTATTATGGGTGTTGGCTCTGCATCAGGCGAACACCGGGCGCGTGAAGCGGCAGAGAAAGCGATTGCCTGTCCACTGCTTGAGGATATTGATTTGCAAGGCGCACGGGGTATTTTGGTTAATATCTCTGCTGCAGATATGGGTGTGGCTGAGTTTAATGAAGTGGGTAATATCGTTCACGAGTTTGCTTCAGAAGATGCGGTTATTAAAATTGGTATGGCAATTGATCCAACTTTGGGTGATGAGATTAAGGTGACTGTCGTTGCTACCGGAATGGGGATGCCCCGAGTCGCTGTTAAGGCACCTGTTAAGATTATGCATAAATCAACAGCAGGAAACGCAAATTACGATGACCTAGATAAGCCTACAGTGATGCGACAAGGTGGAAAAACTGAAGCCAAAGAAACCCGGTTTGGTGCGCAGACTAAAAAAGAGATAGATTTAGATTATCTTGATATTCCTGCTTTTTTACGACGCCAGGCGGACTGATTAATAAGCTTGGTTATAATAGTATTAAGAATAGATGTTTCTCAACTAGGACTAGGACTAAGTATTCAAGTTTGTCCTAGTTAGAGGCACTAATTCACGCTTTTAACAGTTTGTCGATATTTTATCTATAGATAAAATATCCTGATTTACTTAAAATACCCGCCAAAATATCTTTTTCAGTAACCTTAGCGGTTGAAGTCACTCTATCTGGAGTCTACTTTCTCACTTAGCTAATCACATAGATGCATTATGGAACAAAACAATCTTATTCTTGGAATCCCTACTTTTACCTACGCCGATTTATACGATGCCACCCGTCTAAAAGACTTAATGGAAGTGTTTGATGAGTCTGTTAGAAAGCACGATGTTGAATTGTTTGATAAATTTTCTGCTTATCGGCAAAATCAGGGAGATGGCTTAAAGCCAGAAGAAATTTCTGAGGTGTTAGTGACAATGGGACTTTATGTGGGGCAGTTTGTAGCTAAGTTATTTAATGTTTCCCAGCAACACCAGTCGCAAGCCGATAAAATCAAAGATGAGATTGACACCATCTTCACTTTTAAAAATGAAGTGGTTGAAAAACTGGATGTTGTATTCAAGGGGCAAGATACCAGTGATTGGAATATTCCAACTATTTTAAGTCAATTTGATTTGTTGATTGAGGCCGGTTTTTCTGAAGCAAATGAAGACCCTGATCCTGAACATCGTGTGGCTCGTGTAGGGGCAGTGATTGGTTTATTGTCTAGCCACTATAAGTTAGTTGCTAAAGGAAAAGCGAGCACTTATGAAAATGCTGATGAGCAAGTCACTGCGTTACGTGCTAAATTAGCGACACACGAACTGGCAGCAACAGAGTTTGCCGATATTATCAGTGCAACGGAAGATGCTGATTTTGTGAGTGGGCTAATGTCTATCACTCAGCGCTGGTGTTTTGTTGCACAACAAGATAACGATGTAGTCGCGGATTGGTTAAGCTTTAAGTTCCCTGAAAAAAGAGATTTTAATAACTTAGTTGAGCATGAAGTTGTTGATCGTGGTCACTTTACAGCCTGGATGGGTGAGTTAGCGCATCGTCGTCGTCGTGATGGCTTTAAATTAACCGATCCTCGTTATAATCAAAGACAAGTTTTATCAGAAGTTAATCATTGTATTTATTGCCATGAACGTGATACGGACTCCTGTTCTAAAGGTATGCGCAATAAGAAAACCAATGAGTTCAAAGCGGATCCATTGGGCGTAACCACGATTGGTTGTCCTTTGGACGAAAAGATTTCCGAAATGCATTTAGTTAAACGCAAAGGCGATAATATTGGAGCCTTAGCGATCATTGTGGTGGATAACCCGATGTGTCCAGGTACGGGTCATCGTATCTGTAACGAATGTATGAAAGGCTGTATTTATCAAAAGACCGATCCTGTTAACATTCCTCAAATTGAAACCAATGTCTTAACCGATGTGTTATTCATGCCTTATGGTTTTGAAATTTATAGCTTGTTAACCCGCTGGAATCCGTTAAACGTTAAGCGTCCTGTGATGTTGCCTTATAACGGAAAAAATGCCTTGGTGGTTGGTTTAGGGCCTGCGGGATACACCATGAGCCATTATTTATTAAATGAGGGCTTTGCGGTTGCCGGTATTGATGGTCTTAAATTAGAGCCTTTACCTGTTGAGTTAACCGGTGACGCAAATACCTTGCCGACACCGATTGTTGATTTTAAAGATTTATACGAAGATTTAGATAAACGTATTTTAGCGGGCTTTGGTGGTGTTGCTGAATACGGTATTACGGTGCGTTGGGATAAAAACTTCTTAAAAGTAATTTATCTTACTTTGCAAAGACGTGCTGCTTTCCGTTCTTATGGTGGTGTGCGTTTCGGGGGTACTTTAACCATTGATGATGCGTGGGAACTGGGTTTTGATCATATCTGTATTGCCTCAGGTGCAGGTCAACCGACGATTATTGATCTTAAAAATAATTTAATGCGCGGTATTCGTAAGGCGTCAGACTTCTTAATGGCTTTACAGTTAACTGGCGCAGCTAAAGCCTCTTCAATCGCTAACTTACAAGTGCGTTTACCGGCGGGTGTCATAGGCGGTGGTTTAACAGCGATTGATACCGCCACAGAATTGATGGCGTATTATCCTGTGCAAGTTGAAAAAATCTTGCATCGTTATGAAACGCTAGTGAAGGTGTGCGGTGAGCAAGCGGTTCGTGCGCGTTATGACAAAGAAGAAACCATTATTCTGGATGAGTTTTTACTGCATGGTAAGGTGATTTATGCTGAAAGGGTGCGTGCAGAAGCAGAAGGCGAAGCGCCCAACTTCCAACCTTTGGTTGAAGCATGGGGTGGCGTAACCCTATTCTACCGTAAAGGTATGAAAGATGCACCGGCGTATCGTCAGAACCATGAAGAAATCAGCGAAGCTTTAGAAGAAGGCATTGCTTTGGCTGAAGGTATGAGTCCGTTGGGCGCTGAGCCTGATGAGTTCGGGCATTTGGCGTCGGTCGATTTTGATAAATTAGTCTTGGAAGGTGGGCGTTGGGTTAACTCTGGTGAGATTGTAAAGGTGCCTTTACGGAGTTTATATGTTGCTGCGGGTACTTCGCCTAATACGATTTATCAAAGTGAATATCCAGATACTTTTGTGATGGATAAATGGTTCTTTCAACGTTACGAACCCGAGTGGATTAACGAAAGCGTTGAGTTAGTGGCAATGCATGATGAAAAAATACCTAAGTTAGGTAAGCCCGCGCCATTAACCTCCTATCAAAAAGACGGTAAGTTTATTAGTTTCTATGGTGATAATCATCCTGTGTATGCGGGTAACGTGGTTAAGGCGATGGCCAGTGCGAAGAATGGTTATCCTTATGTTGCTAAATTATTTGCTAAAGAATTGGCGAGCTTGGAGACATCAAAACAAGCAGAGCGTGATGCAAATTTAACTCAATTTTTTGCTCATTTGGATGAGGCGTTTAAAGCCACGATTGTAGCGATTAACCGTTTAACCCCTACGATCATTGAAGTGGTCGTTAAGGCACCTTTCGCAGCACAAAAATTCTATCCAGGCCAGTTCTATCGTGTGCAAAATTATGAAGCCTTTGCACCGACTATTGAAGGCACTGTTTTAGCGGCTGAAGGTTTAGCGTTAACCGGTGCGGAAGTAAATAAAGAAAAAGGTACTATTTCTTTAATTGCCTTAGAAATGGGTTCTTCTTCGCGTTTATGTGCGTCTTGGAAAGTAGGTGATCCAGTGGTTGTTATGGGTGTGACCGGTACGCCAACGGATATTCCAAGTGGTCAAACTGTGTTGTTGCTAGGTGGTGGTTTAGGTAATGCCGTATTGTTCTCAATTGGCAAAGCCTTACGCGCAGCTAATAATCGGGTGATTTATTTCGCAGGTTATAAATATTCGCAAGACCGTTTTAAAGTTGAAGATGTAGAAGCGGCTGCGGACTTAATTGTCTGGTCAGTTGATAAGGGTGAAGGAGTTGAAGCCATTGTACCGACTCGTCCACAAGATAAAAGCTTTGTTGGTAATATTCTGGAATGTATGGTGGCTTATGCGACCGGTGAGTTAGGTGATCAACCTATTTCTTTAGCGGATGTTGATCATTTAGTGGTAATTGGTTCTGACCGGATGATGGCGGCAGTAAAATCTGCTCGTTTTGATGTGTTAAAACCGTATCTTAAAAAAGCACATCACGCGATTGGGTCTATCAATTCACCGATGCAATGTATGATGAAAGGCATTTGTGCGCAATGTTTATGTAAGCATGTAGATGAAGAATCAGGTAAGGAGTATTTTGTTTACTCTTGTTATAATCAGGATCAAGATTTAGATAAAGTGGATTTCCCTCATTTAAATGCCCGTTTACGTCAAAATACGGTGCAAGAAAAATTATCTAATTTGTGGTTAGATTATTTATTAGAAAAGCAATAATTCTTTCAGTTGATCTGGTTGATAATTAAGAAAGACGGGTAAATAACATTATTGTTTACCCGTTATTTTTGTGACATAGCTTATCTCTAGTAGTAGATTAACTATCTGATTTTTTTCGTTAAGGGGTAATATCTGAATACTAATGAGGCTTGTCTTTGTGGTTCTGGCATTAATTACGAAACCTGTTGTCAGCCGCTTCATTTAGGACAAAGATGTCCTGTCACTGCCGAAGAGTTGATGCGTTCCCGTTATAGTGCTTATGTGTTGCGTAATGCTGAATATTTGCAACAAACCTGGGATGCCACAAAACGTCCAGAACTGATTGATTTCTCGCGTGAGACAATAACCTGGTTGCGACTTGAAATTACAGATATAAAAAAAGGTGGCGCTAAAGATACCAAGGGCGTGGTGGCATTTAAAGCTTTTTATAGTCAGGATGGCGAAGAATGTGTCATGAATGAAATCAGTCGATTTACTAAAATAGCTGGGCGATGGTTTTATCTTGACGGCGTTATTAAGTCGATGGGTAAGGTCGATATGCAAACTAATCAAGGCAAAAATGCCCCTTGTGCTTGTGGCAGTGGTAAGAAGTTTAAGCGTTGTTGTGGCGCTGTTTAATCGATTCAAAAGGGCGGTTTATTAATAAGCTCTAGTGTTAATGACCGATAGTGTTGAGCCATTAACAGCAGGAATAGGTAAGTTAACTTTCAACTTTTGCACTAAGTGATTGACTTGCTTTGGTTTAATCATCATTTATTGATGACAAGGTTGTTATCACTGCGTTCTGTTTTTATATCAAGAAATTTCATTTAAGGTGACCAAAGGTTAACAAGAGTGCCGCAATCAATAATCACTCTACAGTTATCGTATCCGTGTCTGCAATGAAAAGAGACTCTTTTATAGCAAACAAGGTCATGTTTACGCTAAACATGACCTTGTTTGTCACATTCTTAATCTCTTTTAGAGTAAACAAGACCTTAAATGCTCTAAAAAGACCTCTATTCAGAGTCAATGATGAGTGGTGAATCGTTCAGTAGGTCAAGAAATGAGCATTCTAGGTTCTGTTTGCGACAAAAGAAAGCCTGTTTAGAGTAAACATGACCTTGTTTAGAAAAAACATGATCTTGTTTGCTACAAACAAGTATTCTTTTACTCTAAGAAGGGTTCTGTTTACTCTGAAAGTCTTTCCTTGCAAGTGAATACTAAAATGACTTTTCATTTCGCACTTGAGGTCCAGTAAGACTTTCTGGAGTGCCAAGGAAGAAAGGCACGCCGATTTCGTACCATTATTGCTATGGCAGACAATCTGCATCTAAACGTCATCGCGGAAGGGGTAGAAACAGAAGAACAACGGCGGTTTTTATTGGATCATGGCTGTGTAAATTACCAGGGGTATTTGTTTAGCAGGCCGCTGGTACTGGAAGACTTTGAGGCTTTAATAAAGTACGGTCTCTCTCCCCCCGAATATGGCAGTTATTAAGTCTTCACAAAAAACGGCTACCCGCTTAGGAATGAAAATCAAATAACTCGGGCAATTAGTCATTTTGTGGAAGCTTTCGGTAATGCCTCTTGGGTGTAATGTTACCCGATCAACGCATCAAATAATTAAGGCCAAGTTACAAGTAAGCATGTGAATTACCCATGATAGGGTATAAATTACCTATTATTAGGTAATTTATACCCTATCATGGGTAATAGTTAACCCGAATTGATAGTGATGGACTGTTCAAACTAACATCGTATAAATGTTTTATGCTCAATTAATCATTAGAGCGAGTAGATAATAAATATTATAACTAGATGTTTTAATAGGATTTTTATTATTAATTGTGATCAGCCAAATTAGTTACAGATCATTTGGCACAGCGTATGCTTTAACTTAAGTATGCAATTTAGGTATTGCATAAAACCTTAGTTGTATTTACTTATCGTATTCTTTTTGGAGAAGCTATCATGGCTAAAGTACAAAAATCAACCGACTCTTCTAGCTTAGCTGAAGTTGTAGACCGTATTCTTGACAAAGGCATCGTTATTGATGCATGGGTTAAGGTTTCATTAGTAGG
>CAIMEB010000056.1 GCA_903839855.1 uncultured Methylococcaceae bacterium | reverse complement strand
TATCAGACAGGAAAAAAGTGCGCCGATAATTTCTTTGAAAACATGAAGATCATTTTTGATGATTATCTGCCCCGTTGGAATTATCGTACTGTTCCGAGTTCAAATTGATTTCGGGAAGTTATTTTTTACCAGATCCTAAGTTTACTCTGACTCTAGTTATTATACTCTGACCCTAGTTATTACAGGCAAGCGCCGTGGTTTTTTTGAGCGTTCAAAATTATCAAGCCACGGCAAAGTGATTGCCAGTACCTCGCGATATAAAAAAGTCTCGCGGATAACGCCTGATTTTGAGTCGAACTGGATACCTGGCGCTGGGTAGCAAGATAGGTTAAAAACGCCTCCACTTCGGCGGCACCCATATCGACCGAATGACGTTTACCGTGATATAAAATAAATTGCCTAATCCACGAAAGATAGGTATTCTCAGTACCCAAACTATAGTGCTTGAAGAGAATCTTGTCGCGTGATTGATCGAGTAATTTTTTCAGTTGTGTGGGTGTCGTATTTGTTTGCATGCTTTGTCGCACTCATTTACGCTCTGGCTAGCATAAACAGCAGGTTATATTAATTAATAATGATTATACGACAATTAATGTCGTATATATTACGTTAGACCTCAGAAAATGTTTGACTTTTTGTATATGGAAATGACGTGAAGATACTTGCCACCTTCTATGTGAACATGCTGCGAAGCGTTGCGGTCGTGTTGGGTCTGATGAGTGCCTACGTTGTGCAGCTAGCTCCTGCACAGATCCATAAGGTTGTTGTATCAGGTGCTGTATTGGGCGGGCTATTCTTATTTGCTGAATGGCTTATAAGAACCAAAATCTGGCGCATTAGCCTTCTGTATCGAAAGTTGGACTTCAAAGATAACTGGCGCTGTGTGACATTTTATGAAGTGGAGCGACATCCGCAGGGGAGTTCAACTGAATTCAAGACATTTCACACTATCCACGATGCAGTGATAAACCAGGATAGTAGAGACATTCGCATAGCTGCATCTGCAGGTGGCATATATAAACGCTGGGAGTCCATTATGATGACAACAACCGAATCCGGCGGAGTTGCTTACACGTATAGTGTGGACTATACGGACAATACCTCGTCCAAAGGTTACGAAGATCTTTCGGTAATTCAGCGGTTCCCAAATGATGAGAGCGGTAAGCCGATTCTCATGATTGGTACATTTTCACATTGCATTCAAGATGGGAAGCCTGCCTATAGGGGAACTGCCGTTTTTTGTAGTTCTAAACACTTTAGCGAGATAGTTGTTTCAGATGCACTTCCTGAGCAGGCAAAGCAAGCAATAAATCTACTAACCCAACCAACAACTCAAAATGGATAATGTGCTAATCACGGGCGCTAATTCTGATATTGGCAAGTCCCTTATTGAAAGACTTGAAGCGAAAAACATTAGAGTAATTGCTACCGCCAGATCTACGTCCTCGCAAGATGCTGATAGTCGTGCCCGCATCTTAGATGGAATTGATTTGACTGATGGTCAATGTCTCGAATTGCTAAGGCAAGCCGTTATTGGTGAGTTCGCATCTCCATTTTCGTGGGTGCACTGTGTTGGAGACTTTTGGCTTCATAAGCCTCTTGAGAAAACCTCCATTGAAGAAGCGAAATCAATGGTATTGAGTCACTACCTTACGCTATTTGCGACTGCGCAGATTGTTCTGCCTCTTATGAAGAAGGTAGGGGGAGGTCAACTACTCGCGTTTAGCTGTAACTCTGTCCGCTATAACTACCCCGACATGGCAGCGTTTACGTCCGCCAAAGCGGCAGTTGAGTGCTTCGTGAAATGCATTTCCAATGAATACATAGAGCACAACATCGCTGCAAATTGCTTTGCATTACCGACTATCAAAACAGAAAAGGTGGTCAGGACAAAACATTCGGATTATCACGATCACTACATTTCAAGCGGAGAACTCGCCGATGTCGTTATTGAACATCTATCGCAAGCGCAACGATTTTGTTCGGGAAATGCGCTGAGTCTCGTAAAGCATTCCCCGTATTTTTATACGGAGGGTTATTACCGTAGGAATCGCTCACTGTGAAGCCCAACCTTGCAACGCGATAAGATGCGCTTATAGGATGTGCTGAGGTACGAAGCGCATCAATCGAGTTGCCACGCCTAACTCAACGTTCCAGCGGAGCTTCGCTATCGCTCAGCCCGCTGAACTTTGCGCTAGACACATTCCCAAAAAAAACCACTATATGACGTAGTAACTTTTTTAAGTTGAAAAATATGAAAAAATTTCAAATATTTATTAGCTCTACTTAGTGCCTGAACGGTAATCTATAATCTAATATAAAACAATAAGTTGTGATATAATACACATCTGAATATTAACTATCCTGATTCTGGCTTAAAACATGCTTATTTAAACAACTTATT
>CAIMEB010000055.1 GCA_903839855.1 uncultured Methylococcaceae bacterium | reverse complement strand
TGATTTCTTAAATTTAAGAAACAGCTAAGCCGTTTATCTTTAAAGTCACTGGCCGTTTTTTAATGGCTACGGTAGCTTGTTGTTAATTTTTTATTGACATCAAAAGTGTCAACTACTTTTAGGCTGCTATGAAGGATGCCGTTATATAGTTGCTGCAATTTTAGGATTTTATTTTGGCACAGCATTATCAATTGATAAAATTCAAGATGAATCAACTTATGGTGAAACGACTCCTCCACCTGCTGCTAATTTTGATTTATTCATTGCTGGCTAGCATTACTGGCTTTACATCTTCAAGAAGGTATAGAAATGTTAGTTAATTACAGAGATAAGCATAAGTTGCTTGATAAGTTAGAGAAAAATAATTTTAATATTTTAGAGTTGGGTTGTGGGAATAGTAAGCGCCATATGGATGCTATTGGCATAGATATGATTGACTATCCGTGTGTTGATATTGTTGGTGATATCTATAAAGTATTAGCGGCATTTCCAAATCAAAGTATAGACGCAGTGTATAGCTATCATTTTGTTGAACATGTTCCTGATGTACCAACATTACTTGCTGAATTAGCTAGAATCATTAAACCAAACGGTCATGTCGAATTCGTTGCGCCTCATTTTTCTAACCCCTATTTTTACTCTGACCCAACACACCGTAGTTTTTTCGGATTGTACACTTTTTGCTACTTTGCAAATAGATCTCCTTTCACGCGCCAAGTACCCACTTATGATTACAAACCAGACTTTAATATAGTTAAAGTCGATTTGATTTTTAAATCGGCTCGCCCATTCATCGTCCGCTATGCTATCAAGAAATTAATTGGTAGTTTTTTTAATTCATGCACTTACTTAAAAGAACTATACGAAGAGAATTTTTGTTATCTGTTTCCTTGTTATGAGATACATTATGTTCTGGAGCGAAATGAATTTCAACAATGAAAATTCTCTTTCTTACTCGCTATGGTCAACAGGGAGCCTCTTCTCGATTAAGATCTTTTCAATTTTTCCCTGAGCTGATTGCCTCCAATATTGAATGTATAGTTTCACCACTGTTCAGCGATGCACTGTTGCTTAAAAAATATCAAGTTGGCAGCTACAGCTTAATAGATTTAGTACAAGTCTATTGGCAGCGTATACAAGCAATGTATAGTTCACATCATTTTGATTTAGTTTGGATTGAAAAAGAAGCCTTACCCTGGTTTCCTTCATGGTTTGAAAAATGGTTGTTGCGCGGCTCCCATTATGCACTAGATTTTGATGATGCTATTTTTCATAACTATGACTTACATAACTCTGCTTATATACGTTATCTATTTGGACAGCGAATTGATCAATTAATGAAGGATGCAAGATTAGTCATGGTGGGGAATCATTATTTAGCGAATCGGGCAATTGCCGCCGGATCAAAGCATGTAGAAATAATACCTACCGTGATTGATCTACTGAGATATATACCTAAACAGTCTTATTCAACTGCCACAACACCCATCATTGTTTGGATAGGTTCACCCTCTACAGCTCAATACTTAATGGAATTATCAGAGGTATTTAAAACCTTGGCTAAACGACAGCCATTTACACTAAGGGTAATTGGTGGTGGCATTATCACTATACCAGGAGTTGAGATTGAATCAATACCTTGGTCTTTGAATGCTGAAGCGGCTTTAATTGCCGAATGTGACATCGGTATAATGCCTTTGAGAGATACACCTTGGGAGCAAGGCAAGTGTGCTTATAAACTTATTCAATATATGGCCAGCGGACTACCTACCGTAGCCTCACCTATTGGTGCAAATCTAAACATAACCATTGAAGATAAAACCGGTTTCTTTGCCGCTACAGATACAGACTGGGTGGATAGATTAGAATTATTACTATGCGATGCTGCATTGCGACAACGCTTAGGTCAGACTGGTCGAGCACGCATTGAAAAAGATTATTGTCTACAGCAGGTTGCCCCCCGAATAGTTCGACTTGTCACTGAAGCAGGATTACACTAACCATGTGTGGTCTGGCTGGCATTCTTGGTACTAAACTTCACTGCGTCTCAAGTAAATTACTTGAAAAAATGGCCAACGCCATTGCCCACCGAGGCCCAGACGACAGCGGTGTTTGGCACGACCCAGAATCAGGCATTGGCTTAGCACATCAGCGTTTATCCATTGTTGATTTATCGCCTGCGGGTCATCAACCCATGGCTTCACATTCTAAGCGCTATGTATTTGTATTTAACGGTGAAATCTATAATCATCTTGATCTACGTACAGAGCTACAATCCACAGGACATACACCCCACTGGCGAGGCCATTCTGATACAGAAACCTTATTAGCCGGTTTTGATGCGTGGGGTATTGAAGCAACAGTAAAAAAATCCATCGGCATGTTTGCCTTTGCTGTATGGGATAAACACACTCGGCAATTAACCCTCGGTCGAGATCGATTAGGAGAAAAACCGTTATATTATGGCTGGCAAGGCCAAGGGGACTCCGCTGTTTTCTTGTTTGGTTCAGAATTAAAAGCCCTACGCGCGCATCCTGCTTTTGAAAATAACATTAATCGAGGTGCTGTCAGCCTACAATTACGCCACAATTACATCCCTGCGCCCTATTCTATCTACAAGAACATTTTTAAATTACGACCTGGTTGTTTATTAACTGTTTCTTTATCGCAAAAAGAAGTTAAAGAATGGCCTTATTGGTCGGCAATAGAACAAGCCATTGCCGGCATTAAAAACCCTTTTAAAGGTTCTGCATCAGAAGCCGTTGATCAACTGGAAATATTATTAAAAAGTGCTGTACATCAACAAATGATGGCAGATGTACCTTTAGGTGCATTCTTATCCGGCGGCGTTGATTCCTCTTTAATCGTTTCTTTAATGCAAGCCCAATCAAACCAAGCCGTTAAAACGTTTACCATCGGTTTTAATGAACAAGGCTACGATGAAGCTATCTACGCCAAAGCAGTCGCCCAACATCTAGGGACAGATCATACTGAACTGTATGTAAGCTCTCAACAAGCCATGGATGTTATTCCCCGTTTACCGTCTTTATATGACGAACCTTTTTCTGACTCATCTCAAATCCCTACTTTTTTAGTTTCACAATTAGCCAAACAGCAGGTCACGGTCTCTTTATCGGGTGATGGAGGGGATGAATTATTTTGTGGTTATAACCGCTACGTCATGACCACACATTATTGGTCTAAAATTGCGCGACTTCCTTCACCTATTAAACAGTTAGCAGCTAATAGTATTCGCTCAGTCAGTCCTGATACTTGGAATAAAATAAGTTCAGTCTTGCCTTTATCCAAGACCAAGCGCCCAGTGAATATAGGCGATAAACTACATAAAGGTGCCGATGTCCTTAATAGTAAATCGGTTAACGAATTATATGGACATTTTGTAAGCCATTGGACTACGACTGAAAATGTGGTAATAGACGGTTTAGCCCCACCCACGTTAATCACAGACACACCAGACCTGGGACACTTAAGCCCTATCGAACGAATGATGCTTCTGGATACGATTACGTATTTGCCGGATGATATTTTAACCAAAGTCGATAGAGCTGCAATGGGCGTTTCGTTAGAAACACGTGTACCTTTTTTGGATCATCGAGTGGTTGAATTTGCTTGGCAACTGCCACAGCCTCTTAAATTAAGAGATGGTCAAAGCAAATGGGTCTTACGCCAGGTTTTATTTCGACAGGTACCCAGCGCATTAATTGAACGCCCTAAAATGGGCTTTGGTGTGCCGATTGACGCTTGGTTACGCGGCCCCTTACGTGATTGGGCAGAAAACTTACTCAATGAAACCCGTTTAAGAAACGAAGGTTTTTTCAATCCGGAACCGATTCGAAAAAAATGGTTAGAACATCTCTCTGGACAACGCAACTGGCAATATCATTTATGGGATGTGCTCATGTTTCAAGCCTGGTTGGATAAGGAATAGTAACCTCATGAAAAAAATAATTTTTGTCGCCAACACCTCTTGGTACTTATTTAACTTTAGATTAAATCTCATGCTGCATTTGCAAACGTTAGGTTATGAAGTGATTGCGGTGGCTCCGTTGGATAATTACTCTAATCGTTTTGCTACACACAACATTCCATTTCATGCCATGCCCATGGATAATAAAGGCACAAACCCTATTAAAGATACGGGGTTAATTTTACGTCTTATCCTGTTGTTCATAAAATTAAAACCCAGTTGTATTTTATCTTACACCCCTAAATGTAATATATATGGTGGCTTAGCTTCTCGGTTTTTAACTATTCCCATCATCAATAATGTATCCGGTTTAGGCACCGCGTTTATCAAAGAAAACCTCGTCACTAAAATAGTAAAACAGCTTTATATTGTTTCGTTAAGAAAATCAGTTAAAGTTTTTTTTCAAAACAAAGACGATTTGGCCTTATTTATCACAATGGGTTTGGTCAAAGCAAAGCTTACAGATTTATTACCCGGTTCAGGTGTTGATGTCACTCTATTTACCCCAAAACTCCCTTCCAAGCCACACCTCAAATTTGTATTTTTATTGGTTGCAAGGATGTTAAAAGATAAAGGAATCGTTGAGTTTGTTACCGCAACACGACTTTTAAAAATAGAATACCCTAATATTGAATGTCAGTTATTAGGCTTTTTAGACGTAAAAAATTCCTCAGCTATTACTGCAAAAGAAATGCAAGTCTGGATAAATGATGGCGATGTTAATTATTTAGGGGCTACTGATTCAGTCGCTGATTTTTTAGCTCAAGCAGATTGCGTGGTTTTACCTTCTTACCGCGAGGGTACCCCACGCTCATTACTAGAAGCTGCAAGTATGGGAAAGCCGATTATTGCCACCGATGTGGTCGGTTGCCGAGAAGTAGTGGATGAAGGGGTTAATGGATTCTTGTGTGAATCACGCAGTGTGAGTGACCTTAAACTTAAAATGGAAAAAATGTTACTGCTACCCGTAGCGGATCGTTTACAAATGGGCTTAAACAGTCGCTCTAAAGCATTAAGGCAATTTAATGAAACCATCGTTATTGATCGATATGTTCAGGTTATAAAAAACTTAATGCCTGAGCCATCAGGAATCACTACTCTGAACTTGTTATCTAAGATGGCTACCCGTTTAATGAACAACTGAGACCATAACAACCTTATATTCAAGCTACTATGACCTATACAATTATTCACATTCCTAAACAAAACGCTAGAGCTTAATTAACCGAGTTCTGATACTTAACAGTAAAGTCGTTCAAATTAGCCAAAACAAAGGGAAGGTCTGAACTCTTAGCCGGTAAAAATGCATTAACGCCCACCCGCGACAAATAGAAAACCTGGTCAGGAATGTAGTGACCAATTGCTCTTATCTCATTAAGATAGCCATAACGACTTCTCAACAACCAAGCGTGTGAAAACAAACGACCATCAGAAAAGTCAGTAAAATCTAATTCAACAAGCTGTATATGTTCCAAATCATCGACAATACCATCAACCCCGTCAGACGGAATTAATCTTAAGCCCACTTTCCCCTTGTGATTGAATAAGTCTTGCCGATCACCCTTCCATCGTGCCAGGGACACGGTGATATCACCTTCTCCTAACTCACTCTCTTCGTCCACATAGCGCCAAGTATCATTAATAATTTCTTTATTTTTAACTAATTGCATAAACTTGCTCTTTAAACGGCGTAATGCCAACACGGTTGACCATATCCAGGAAAGATTCACCTTCCAAGCGGTTTTTAATGTAAACATCCAGAATATCAGTAATCGCTTTAGTGATCTGATCTTTTGCAACAGAAGGCCCTAATCGCTCACCAATTGCCGCTGCATTTTCAGAAGAGCCACCTAGGGTAATTTGATACCATTCAGCACCTTTTTTATCGACACCCAAGATTCCGATATGCCCTACACTCTGATGAGCACAGCCATTCATGCAGCCTGACATATTGATTTTAATATCACCAATATCGTGAATATAATCCATGTCATCCAACGCTTCATTGATCTCTTTAGCAATCCCGATTGAACCGGCATTGGCTAATGAACAAAAATCCAGACCAGGGCAGCAGATCATATCTGTTGCAGTGCCAATGTTAGGTGTTGCGAGCTTTAAAGCATCCAATTGCTGCCACAAAGCAAACAAATCAGCCTGCTTTATATCCGCTAAAATCAAATTTTGTCGATGAGTCACCCTCACCTCACCAAAACTGTATTGATCAGCAAGATCAGCTGCCGCATCCAGTTGAGTATCAGTCATATCACCAGGCGGTGAATCAGGCGCTTTTAAAGACAAGAACACCGCTTTATAACCCGGCACTTTATGAACAGCTGTGTTATGGTCAACCCAAGTTGAAAAAGCTTTATTGGCGGCTTTATGTGCTTCAAAACTTGTGTCATTAGCCGCATTAAGATCATAAGCAGGTGGCGTAAACTCAAGTTTCATTTCTTCTATGCGCTCGGCACTTAATTCATTGGCATCACGTAACAACAACCATTCTTTCTCAACCCGGTCAGAGAAATGACCTAAACCCAATTCTTTAACCAGAATTTTGATTCGGGCTTTATATTTGTTATCACGACGGCCAAAAAGATTATAAATCCGAAGGATAGCCTCAAGATACGAAAGTAAGTGTTTCTTTTCAAGAAAAGGCTTAATGACCTGCCCAATGATAGGAGTTCGCCCTAAGCCACCACCCACTAATACTCTGAAACCTATTTCTCCAGCGTCATTTTTAACCAAATGCAAGCCAATATCATGAAACTGTGTTGCTGCTCTGTCATGCAAAGCGCCACTCACTGCTATTTTGAATTTACGGGGCAAATAATCAAACTCTGGATGCAACGTAGTCCATTGACGGATAATCTCACAATAAGGCCGTGGATCTTCAATTTCGTCTACACACACACCGGCTAAATGATCGGTGGTTGTATTTCTCATACAATTTCCGCTCGTTTGAATAGCGTGCATTTGTACACTGGCTAATTCTGCCAAAATATCAGGCACCGCTTCTAGCTTGGGCCAGTTAAATTGGATATTTTGACGGGTGGTAAAATGACAATAGTTCTTGTCATAGTGACGCGCAATATGGGCTAGCTTTCTTACTTGTTTAGAATTAAGCAAACCATAGGGTCCAGCAACTCGCAGTAAGGGTGCATGAGTCTGAACATAAAGTCCATTTCTTAAGCGAAGCGCACGAAACTGGTCTTCGGTAAGCTCACCTTTTAAATATTGTTCTGTTTGCCTTTTGAATTGTGCTACACGTTCATCAACAAGCGTTTGGTCGGTTTCGGTATACTGGTACATAAATGAGCGATTAAAATTCTTTCCGGCTAATAGTCTAGGTCGTTAATAATATACTGTGATGGATAAAATGACAAAATTTATTAGTTGATGATATTATTAACCATTAAAATTTATTGTGTTTAATAACTATAGAGCTAAGTAGGGGGATGTTTTTGTGCGATTTTTATTAATTTTGTTATCGATATTGCTAGTGCCGCAAATGGCAATGGCAGGCGGCTTTGAAAGCCTGGGAATGACAGGAACCGAACGGGGTATCTATACCGTTCTGATATTCCTAATCGCGTACGGCTTTGTTATGACTGAAGAGTTTACGCACATGCGTAAATCTAAACCCGTTATTCTTGCGGCTGGCATAATCTGGGCACACGCGGCTATTTTAGCGTCGCAAAAAGGTGTTTCAGTTGAAGATATGCATGAGGCTTTCGAATACAACTTGAAAGAATATGCTGAGTTAATGCTGTTTTTGTTAGTAGCGATGACTTATATCAACTCAATGGCCGAAAGAAACGTGTTTGAAGCCTTACGTTCTTGGATGGTAAGAAAACAATTCGGTTATCGTAAATTATTTTTAATTACTGGTGTCATTACATTCTTCTTATCGGCGGTGGCTGATAACTTGACCGCTGCACTGTTAGTCGGTGCCGTTGTTATGGCGGTAGGTGCTGATAATGAAAAATTCGTCAGCATCGGCTTCGTTAATCTGGTTGTTGCGGCTAATGCGGGGGGAGCTTTCTGTCCTTTTGGAGACATCACTACCTTGATGGTTTGGCAAGCAGGCTATGCAGAGTTCTTTGATTTCTTTAAATTATTTATTCCGTCTGCAGTTAACTATGCAGTACCTGCGGCAGTCATGTATTTTGCAGTCCCTGATGAACAACCTTTAGTCACTAACGAAGAAGCTGTGCAATTAAAATACGGTGGACTACAAATCTGTGGTTTGTTCTTATTAACGATCGTTACTGCAGTAAGCTTTAAACAAGGTCTACATTTACCGCCGTTTATGGGTATGATGGTTGGTCTTTCTGTATTAATGTTGTACGGATTTTATCTTAAAAAGAACCACCGTGCTGAAGGTGAAGCAGGCTTTGATGTATTTAACAAAGTTAAACAGGCTGAATGGGACACCTTATTATTTTTCTTCGGTGTTGTTTTCGCAGTGGGTGGTTTAGGTTATATCGGTTATCTGGAATTATTATCAGGCGCGATGTATGACGGCTTAGGTGCAACCACTGCTAACATTTTAGTCGGTGTTATCTCGGCAATTGTTGATAACATCCCAGTTATGTTTGCTGTATTGAACATGAATCTGGATATGGATTTGTTCCAATGGTTATTAGTCACATTAACTGCGGGTGTTGGTGGATCTTTACTTTCAGTAGGATCGGCAGCCGGTGTTGCTTTAATGGGTCAATCTAACCACAGATATACGTTCTTCAGCCATTTGAAATGGACACCGGCTATTGCGGGTGGTTATGCGGCCAGTATCTTTGTTCACTATTTGATCAACGGCTAATAAAACTTATTAGTGCGTCGTACAGAGTTACGACGCACTAATAGACTAATAGAATGTTGTATCATTTACACCTTTGTTAAACTCCTACCTCTTCTTCGCTCTACTTAACTCTCCAAGAGACTACCTTGAAAGAAAATACAAATATTAAGCAGATATTGTTCAATAAACGGATGCTTATTTGTATATTAACCGGTTTTAGCTCTGGCTTGCCGCTTTATATTCTTATTTCACTATTGCCCGCATGGTTACGATCGGATGGTTTAGATTTAAAAGCGATTGGCTTATTCGCTCTGATTCAATTACCTTTTACCTGGAAATTTCTATGGGCCCCTTTCTTTGACAGATTCAGCCCACCATTAGGCCGTCGGCGTGGCTGGCTGATTATTTCACAATTGGCTTTACTACTGACAATCCCAATATTCGGGTTCTTACGCCCTACCCTGGACTTAGGGGTTATTATCGCTCTTGCAGGAACCATGGCTTTTTTTAGTGCCTCACAAGATATTGTTTTAGATGCTTATCGAAGAGAATTACTCAAGGATGCAGAATTAGGTATAGGCAATTCGATTCATGTTAATGCTTACAAAATTGCTGGACTGATACCCGGCTCTTTATCACTCATTTTGGCTGATCACTTGCCATGGAACAGTGTATTTATTATCACTGCACTATTTATGTTGCCCGGCATTGCAATGACCTTATTCGTCAGCGAACCCTCGTTAAGTAACGACTTACCGAAAACTTTAAAGGCAGCGGTCATAGAACCTTTTCATGAATTTATTAATCGTAACGGTGTAAAGTCAGCCGGGTTAATTCTAGCCTTTATATTTCTTTACAAATTGGGTGATAGCATGGCTACTGCTCTTGCAACCCCGTTTTATCTTGACTTGGGTTTTAGTAAAACAGAAATAGGTTTAATTGCGAAAAATGCCGGTTTATGGCCCAGCGTTATCGGGGGCTTACTGGGTGGTATCTGGATGATTAGACTGGGCATTAACCGCGCCTTATGGCTTTTTGGTGCCTTTCAAATGATTGCTATTTTAGGATTCTATGGTTTGGCAACTTTAGGCCATAACTTACCAGCATTGGCAATTGCCATCAGCATTGAAGCGCTCTGTGTTGGATTGGGCACAACCGCGTTTGTCGCTTTTATTGCGCATACGACTAACCCATTGTATACCGCAACCCAATTTGCCTTATTCACCAGTCTTTCGGCGATTCCACGTACCTTTGCCAATGCAACCACGGGTTATCTGGTCGAATACCTCGGCTGGCAAACATTTTTTATATTTTGCTTCTTAATCGCCATACCAGGCATGTTTCTGTTAATAAAAATAGCACCCTGGAATGAGCCTACAAATCGTAATCCATAATTAATGGCGCGTGATCTGAAAATCGTTCATCTTTATAGATAGTGCCTGAACGGTAATCTATAATCTAATATAAAACAATAAGTTGTGATATAATACACATCTGAATATTAACTATCCTGATTCTGGCTTAAAACATGCTTATTTAAACAACTTATT
>CAIMEB010000054.1 GCA_903839855.1 uncultured Methylococcaceae bacterium | reverse complement strand
TTTCTTAAATTTAAGAAACAGCTAAGCCGTTTATCTTTAAAGTCACTGGCCGTTTTTTAATGGCTACGGTAGCTTGTTGTTAATTTTTTATTGACATCAAAAGTGTCAACTACTTTTAGGCTGCTATGAAGGATGCCAAATAATGACTAGAATGTTCATTGACACTCAGTTAGAGTATAACCGCTGAAAATGTCAAAACGTGTCACTTAATTGATTAAATACCAATCTTTTAACTGATTAAAGCAAAAACTCATAAAGCTTAGGTATAACAAACTGATTTTGTGTAAAGTATGGCTGATGTTTTTAAACGTCCAGTTGATTTAAAATAATACTTAAAGTTAAGTGATCTAAATGAGTTTTCACTTCGAATTAGTAATACTAAGGCGAAGAACTCTATACCCTCCCTAATCTACTCGATAATCTACTCGATTTACAGGAAGCAATTTTCATGAACAAACTTGTAATATACAATCATGGCAAAGACAGTATTCCTTGGGGCGAAAAAGCCCTAGTGCTTGCTGACGTTGCGAAACGGCGCGGCTTGGAGTTCATAAGCCCAGATTATCAAGCGAGTAATGATCCCGATGTACGCGTTAAACAACTGCTTGCCATGGATCTCTCTGTTTATCAGGACATTATTTTAGTTGGCTCCAGTATGGGCGCTTATGTGGCAACCGTTTCGTCAGAGATTATTAAGCCAAAGGGCTTGTTCTTGATAGCACCTGCATTTTACCTGCCGGGTTATCAATGTACTCAATTCAATCCTTATGCCGATCGTATTGAAGTATTTCATGGTTGGGAAGATGAGGTTGTGCCACCTGAAAATGCGTGGCGATTTTGTCAGCAACACAAAGCCAATTTACATATATACAAGGCTGATCATCGCTTACTCAGTATTTTGCCGATCATGGCAGATGCCTTTGACCGATTCTTGGATGAATTTGTTTAATTTGCCATTTTGGGTTATTGTTATCCAAGGGTTTAAACAGAAACCGAATTAGAATATTCGTATCGATTGCAATCATGAAGTTAGAAACATCAATGCCCTCAGGAGAAAAACCTTCGCTGAGGAGAACGTCGATAAATCGTCCGGTATAGCCGCAACCAACATCAAGTGCTTTAGCTCTATTCTTTATAAAAATGCAATCGCTCTCTTGTGCTGATCAATACCACTGTTTCTATTAAAGCCCTCAGTTTCCCAAAGATGGGTAATTTGGTCGTAAGCTTTGCCAATATCATGTGGATTCATAATTTTCCTTGAGGCCTAAATTGCAGACATACCACGCATTTCAAAGAACGTTTAATGTTGTAAAAAGTTTAACATCGCTGATGATATATTGTGACTTACACTAAAAATAACAACTGTTTGGCTAAATAGATTAACGTATTAGCCCAATACACTGGCTTATTTTGCTGATACATCAACGTCTAGCTGAATACATTGATGTATTCGATATATTGTTGCTTCTTTCCCTGGATACATCAACCTTTCGCGGGATTGTTTGTCCTTTCCCCAGGATACGACAACCTTTCGCTGGATAGTTTGTCCTTTCCCCAGGATACGACAACCTTTCGCTGGATAGTTTGTCCTTTCCCCAAGATACAGCATCCTTTCGCTGGATTGTTTGTCCTTTCCCCAGGATACGACAACCTTTCGTTGGATAGTTTGTCCTTTCCCCAGGATACGACAACCTTTCGTTGGATTGTTTGTCCTTTCCCCAGGATACGTCAACCTTTCGCTGGATAGGTTGGCTAATTTATCAGTTGAACGTTGATTTCATTGATCATTAAATGAACCCGCCTGATTTATCCCTTTATCCAGGGAAGGCTCTAATAACTGTTATGTAAGCACCTGAAATTATTTATTTTTTATTTATTTACCTATCTTTTGTAGGAAAAAGGTCTATGCTCTTACAAAACACATCCTTGTTTCTAACCCAAGGAAAGATTAATATGAAGAAGATTAAAGTTTTATATGACTTTGTACTGTTTACCATTGCTGAAAAACTGGGATTTTATCGTAACATCCTGGATAAATTAAGTAATAACCCCTTCTTCACTACCCCTTATATTTCTTTGGAGGATGTTAATGCAAAGTTAGACGCCTTTGAGGCCGCCATATTAGCTGCCAGTGCCACGTTAGATGGACTGACTTCGGGTAGTCTCTATTATTTTAGAGTGGCTTACGTTACCCCTGCAGGTACTTCTGAGTTTTGTCAGCCCGTTTCTTTAATGGTTGCTTAAGTGCTTACCTACCGCGTTTAAACAGTATCTCAACAGAGTTACAGTAGAGTGTTTTTCACACACTCTACTGCAATTTCTGCATAACACCATTAACATAACCCTGTTCTGCACTGTAATTACCTTTTTAACGGTGATTAGCTAACCAGGTTTCTAAATCAGAAACTATACTCGGCGCGGTCACAGATGCGGAAAATGAAAGAGGTATAATGCTCCAATTTACCTAAAAATATGACATGCTTAAAATCAAATTCACAGAGGCCGAAGTTGAACAGTTATACCAACAATTCATGGAACATCCTTC
>CAIMEB010000053.1 GCA_903839855.1 uncultured Methylococcaceae bacterium | reverse complement strand
TTTCTTAAATTTAAGAAACAGCTAAGCCGTTTATCTTTAAAGTCACTGGCCGTTTTTTAATGGCTACGGTAGCTTGTTGTTAATTTTTTATTGACATCAAAAGTGTCAACTACTTTTAGGCTGCTATGAAGGATGCCGGTATAAGTACTCTTCCAAGTTTGTCCAATAGTATTATATTTCATATTGTCATAACTTGGGTTTCCAATGTTCAGCTAAAACAGCATCATAATTTATCTGTATACATTAACTCGGTATCCCCATTTATTGTGATTTGATTTTTTACCCAAGAGAATATACTCATGAACAATTTATCAGTTACAAAAAAATTAATGCCAGGTTTTACGTTAATTGAATTAATGATCGTGGTTGCGATTATTGGTATCTTGGCAGCCGTCGCAGTACCTGTTTATCAGGATTACACGATTAAGGCCAAGATAACGGAAGCCGTCAGCCTGGCAACGCCTGCAATGACAGCAATCAGTTTGGCGTGTAGTGAAGGTACTTTAGGTAGCGCCTCTGCTATCGATAACGCGACATTAAATTTGGGTCTTGCCACCGCTATTACTGGAAAGTACACTACATCGGTGACGGCTGTGGGAGCAGCGACGGTGGCAGTAGCAGGAACGCCGTCAGTTTTGTCTGGCACGGTAACCATAGTGTTGAAAGCGATTGGTTCCGGTGTGGCTGCGGATGATACTATTGTATACACTGCGACCTGTAGCCCAGATACCGGAACCGCTTGGACAGTGGCCGGAACGGGTGCAAATATCAGTAAGTACTTGCCAAAAGTTTAATTCCTTAAATCCGGATTAGTTGTTATCGTCCGGTTTATTTCAACTTCGGCCATCTAAGTCTGTTTTGAGTTAGATGGTTTTGAGTTTTTATTGGGTATAAAGCCGGTTGTTTTGAACCTGAGATTAACAGTTAACGGGTTGATTTCTTCTTTTTTGGTGGAACCATTTCAAGTGAATATTATCACATCCATCGAATTTGAATCGTTGGATAATTGTGATCTACAAATTGCTTTTATAGTTTAAAGTCAATTTTTATAAATGCCGCTCGCGCGGTATGGAGAGCGCTATGAAAAAGAATATATTGATGAGGTTTGCTATCGTTCTCATTGGAGTGATGGCTAATAATACTGCTTGGGCTCATGGTGGTGGGCACGGCGGCTTTGGCGGTGGCGGGCACTTCGGCGGTGGTGGTCATTACGGTGGCGGCGGATGGGGTTATGGGCGTGGAATTTATTATGGTGGTGTCGGTCTGGGTTTAGGCTATGGTCTAAATTACTATGGGGCATATCCTTATTACAATTACAACTACCCGCCTGTCATTACGATTCCTGTTGCTCCACCCGTTTATGTTCAACAAGCTGCCCCAGCACCTGTCGTTCAGCAATATCCTGCGGGTTATTGGTATCATTGCAGCAATCCTGAAGGTTATTATCCTTATATCAAAGTCTGCCCCAATGGTTGGCAACAGGTTGAGCCTACCCCCCCTGTACCACGTTAAGGAGTTTCTTATGTCACGTTCATTTATGATGGTTTTAGTTGTTGCGCTTTTAGCCGCAACGGGTTGTGCAAGTTTACCCAATGGACCCAGTGTTATGGTGTTGCCAGGAGCAGGGTTGACTTTTGAGCGATTTCGTAATGATGATGTTGTTTGCCAGCAATATGCTTTTTTGCAGGTAGGTGGCACAACGCCTAATCAGACAGGTGTAAATAGTGGGATTGCCAGCGCTGCAATTGGCACAGCAGTCGGTGCTGCAGCAGGAGCAGCGATAGCCGGTGGGACTGGTGCAGCAATAGGTGCAGGTACCGGTTTGGTGGGAGGCAGTTTAGTGGGCACAGGTGTGGCCAGTAACGCTATCTATGCTAGTCAGCAGCGTTATGATTCTGCCTATATTCAATGCATGTATGCTAAAGGGCATCAGGTGCCTGTGTCAGGTCAGTTCTCCGGTGCAACGAGTTCCCCATTTGTGGTACATCCATCAACCATTCCACCACCACCTTCAGGAGCCACTACAGCCCCTACAACTGCTATACCACCGCCACCCGCAGGCACA
The DNA here is from genome assembly GCA_903839855.1 of uncultured Methylococcaceae bacterium. Taxonomy (GTDB): domain Bacteria; phylum Pseudomonadota; class Gammaproteobacteria; order Methylococcales; family Methylomonadaceae; genus Methylobacter_C. Next base: position 30,399 of record CAIMEB010000053.1, on the reverse strand, counting down.
CCACCCGCACCGCCAACGCAATAGGATGGGTTAAATTGGATTGTTTTCTCAGTCAGGTGAAAATCTAGACAATCATTTTCTTAGCGTTCATAATGGCTCTCGGGGATAAATGCTGCTTATTTAACAAGCAGTCGGATAAAGCGAGTCTGAGTAATGGTCATGGTTAATGAAAAACTAAAAAAAGCGTGTACCCGTGAAGAGCTTGAGAATGTCAGTTTTTTGACACGCGCTATTCACTATAAAAAGCAGTCGGTATCAGCTATTATCTTTCTCTTCGAAAATAATGGCTATGCGTATGTGAATATTTGTATGCACATGCAGAGGCCGTTAAATTGTGAGCAAGATGCGATTTTTGATGATACTGGAAAATATTTGCGTTGTTCAATGCACGGTTTTGTCTTTGATCCAAAAACAGGTGAATGTCAAAGTCCGGTGTGTTTGGGTCAACGATTACAAACGCTTCGCTTGCAAGAAATTGATGGGGTATTTTATTTTGCCGAGAAACATCTAACACTTAACGATTGATGAGTTTGTCATGATTGAAGAAGCTGCTGTCGTAGTAAAAATAGAACATCAGCAGGTCTGGGTTACCAGTGGTCAAAATAGTGCGTGTGGCGGCTGCCAGCAAAAAGCTTCATGTACGACTAACGCGCTTGCTGGTGTCATCAAGAAAAAGCAAGTCCCTGTTGATTGCGATATGCAATTAAAAGTAGGGGATGAGGTTGTTGTAGCCATTGATGAGGTTTTATTACTGCGTGCTTCTTTGCTTTTATATTTTGTGCCCTTGATATTCCTTTTTTTTGGGGCTGGAATAGCCAATGGATTGTTATCTACCGAGACGCCAAATCTGGAATTGTGGATTGCCAGCAGTGGGTTATTGAGCTTTTTACTTTCTTTGTGGTTAATTAAGAAAGCACAGAGTCTGTTGATACTTAACTACTATGCGCGACCTGTGGTGCTAAGACGGTGTTAACAGGCAGTTATTGCCAGATAAATGTTAAAAATAGGCTGTCCGCCCACTTCCCTTAACAGCCTCAAATGGGCATCTGATGATAATACTGCTATCGTAAATATAAAACTATCATAGAGTTGAATATGGCTCGTTTCTTGGTGTGTTCAATAAATGAATAGAAAGGCTCTTGCGTTTTTGTTTTCCAATGACCGTAGATGTAATCACCTTTATAGTTCATTCATGGGCCAACGTGGACGGGCAAAAATCTCTAAGCTTTGCTGATTTCCAGTCAGTAAATGTTGGCATCCAGCATAGGCAATCATGGCTCCGTTATCAGTGCAAAATTCTAAGCGAGGGAAATAGATTTGCGCGCGTTCCTTGATTGCCATTTCGGTTAAAGAGGCACGAATTTTTTTATTAGCGCTGACGCCACCAGCAACGACCAGTCTTTTTAAGCCCGTTTGGTGCAATGCCCGTTTGCATTTAATACTCAAAGTGTCAGCAACGGCCTCTTGAAAAGAAGCGGCAATATTCGCTTTATCTTGAATGGTTTTTTCAGACGTATTAATGGTGTTCAGTGCGAATGTTTTTAATCCACTAAAGCTAAAATCCAGGCCGGGCCGGTCGGTCATTGGGCGTGGAAACTTGATTAACGGCGTGCCTTGCTCAGCCAGTGCGGATAATTTAGGGCCTCCTGGATAGCCTAAATCAAGCATCTTTGCAGTTTTATCAAAAGCCTCGCCCGCAGCGTCATCCAGCGACTGACCTAATAATTCATAGTGACCGATGTTTTCAACTTTGACGATTTGGGTGTGACCGCCCGAGATTAATAAGGCGATAAAAGGAAATTCGGGGGGATTTTGTTCAAGCATGGGCGCAAGTAAATGACCTTCCATGTGATGTACCGCAATAGCTGGGATTTGCCAGGTCCATGCCAGACTTTGGGCGGTGGCTGCTCCCACTAATAAAGCGCCCATAAGTCCGGGACCTGCCGTGTAAGCGATACCGTTAATATCGGTGCTAGTGAGGTGGCTGTCCAGTAACGTTTGTTTGATAAGAGGAACTAATTTACGAATATGGTCACGGGAGGCCAGTTCAGGTACTACGCCGCCATATTCGCTGTGCATGTCGATCTGGCTGTATAAATTATGTGCAACTAAGCCTTTATTTACATGATAAATGGCGACCCCAGTTTCATCGCAGGATGTTTCTATGCCTAAAACGTACATTGGTTTTTGAAAAATTGGAAAGTGAATGTATAATTAAGGGTTCTGTTTGTTCAGTGGATAGTCAATGTCCTCATACACACAATATTAACATAATTGGAATCATATAATGCCGTCAGTAAAAATTAAAGAAAACGAACCATTTGATATTGCAATCCGTCGTTTCAAACGTGCTTGTGAAAAAGCAGGCGTGTTAGCAGAAGTACGTCGCCGCGAGTTTTATGAAAAACCAACTGCAGAGCGTAAGCGTAAAGGTGCAGCTGCCGTTAAACGTCACTTGAAGAAATTGGCGCGTGAGCGTTATGCGTTGAAAAATTTACGTCGCGGACGTCCTGTACTTTAACATTAGGTTAATGTGATGGATTTGTTAACAGATCGTATTAAGGAAGATATGAAAGCCTCCATGAAGGGGGGCGATAAAGCAAGGTTAGGGGTGATTCGTTTGATTTTGTCTGCTATTAAGCAGATTGAAGTTGATGAGCGCATTCAGCTTGATAATGAGCGCACCCTATTGACGCTCGATAAAATGCTTAAACAGCGTCGTGAATCTATCAGGCTGTATAAGGAGGCGGGTAGGGATGATCTGGTTGCTATCGAAGAGGCTGAGGTTCTCGTTATCCAGGATTTTTTGCCTCAAGCGCTCACTGAGCAGGAAATAGATGTAATGGTCAGCGAGGCAGTGACTGAGTCGGGTGCTGAGTCTGTTAAAGATATGGGTAAGGTGATGGCTTTGTTAAAAGCAAAAATGCAAGGTCGAGCCGACATGTCTGCGGTCAGTGTTAAGATTAAGGCAGCGCTAGCTGGGTAGTTTTTTGGGTCCGGCTAAAATGTCCGGTAGAATTTCTAAAGAGTTTATTGATCAACTCTTGGTGCGAGTTGATATAGTCGATTTAATCGATTCGCACGTTCCACTTAAGAAAACGGGTGCAAATTATGTGGCCCGTTGCCCTTTTCACGTAGAAAAATCGCCTAGTTTCTCTGTCAATCGCAATAAGCAATTTTTTCATTGTTTTGGTTGCGGTGTCAGTGGCAATGCGATTAGTTTCTTGATGAATTTTAGTCATCTTGATTTTGTTGAGGCAGTTGAAGATCTGGCTGCTTTTGCTGGTATTGGTGTGCTGCGAGAGCAGGCTTATTTTAAGGCGGATGTTTCACAGAAAGAAGATTTAAGTAGTCTGTATCAGGTGTTGGAACAAGTGGCTGTTTTTTATGTGGAGCAACTGCGAGTAACGCCTAAGGCTATTGAGTATCTTAAATCCCGGCAAGTTAAGGGTGCGATTGCCAGAGACTTTCTGTTGGGTTATGCGCCAGATAAATGGAGTTGCTTGTCCGAGCAGTTTGATCAAAAGTTATTGATTGATGCAGGCTTGCTGGTTGTCAAGGATGATGGGCAGGTTTATGATCGATTTCGATCTCGAATTATATTTCCCATTCGAGATAAGCGTTCAAGGATTGTTGGTTTTGGAGGGCGAGTCTTGGATGATTCTTTGCCGAAATATTTGAATTCACCTGAGACTCCGGTATTTCATAAAAGCAACGAGGTTTATGGTTTATACGAACTTCTGGTTAAGAACTCAAAACCGCAGCGGATACTGATTGTTGAAGGCTATATGGATGTTATCGCCCTGGCTCAGTACGGGGTTAATTATGCAGTTGCTGCTTTGGGGACTGCGACATCTCAAGTGCATCTTGATCTATTATTTAGGTTTTCATCTGAGTTGGTGTTTTGCTTTGATGGAGACAGGGCGGGGCGTGAAGCGGCCTGGCGGGTTATAGAGCCAGCTTTTACGAGCTTAAAAGAAGGGCGATCTTGTCGTATAATGATTTTGCCGCCACAGCATGATCCTGATTCGTTAGTGCGAGAAGAAGGAGTAGATGGCTTTGTGCAGCGAATGCAATCTGCTCAGGCGTTGTCAGATTATTTTTTTGATTATGTTGCTAGTGGGTTAAATCTTTCAGAGGTAGAGGGAAGGTCTCAGTTGATCAGTAAGGCGAAGCCTTATTTGGAGCGCTTGCCTGAAGGTACCTATAGAGAAATGATGTTTTCTCGTCTTCAGGATTTATCGGGTATGGCATCTTTGAACGGTGCTGATAATAAATTAGCGCCACCGCAAGTAAATTCATATAAGTCAAGGCAACAAGCATTCAATCGGCTTTCGTCAGCGCGCGTGGCAATTGCCTTGTTATTACAGCATCCTGTGTTATTCGAGATTGTGGAACAAAAGAACATTGATTGGAGTGGCTTAGAGTTTCGAGGTATCGAATTATTCAAGAGTATTCTGGGTGTTATTTTAGATAAAAAGTCTGTCAATACGGCTGTGTTAATAGAGCATTATCGTGATACACCCGAGGAAAAAATGGTAACATCTTTGGCGCTACTGGATGCTTATGCCTCTGAAGATAAAATAGAAAAGGTTTTTTCTGATGCTTTAGATAGCTTACTTAAGCAGGCGCGTGATGCGAGTATCGCACGATTACAAGCTCAAGCGCAAAGTCGGGGTTTGGATGTGAAAGAACAGGCTGCATTGGTAAATATGCTGGCGATTAAATAATTTATTTTTTCTAAAATACATAGTATAATCCTCGGTTCAATATAGTCATGCTAAGCGGATTATTTAGTGAGTAAATGATGAATCAAGAACAGCAACAGGCTCAACTCAAACAACTGATAGCTAAAGGCAAAATGCAGGGATACCTGACCTACGCCGAAGTTAATGATCACCTGCCCAGTGATATTGTTGATCCTGAGCAAATTGAAGACATCATTAGCATGATGAATGAGATGGGTATTCAGGTTTATGAAACAGCACCTGATGAAGACTCACTCATTACTGATTCAGCAGCGGTTACTACGGATGATGAAGATGCAGAAGAAGTCGCTGCACTTGCTTCTGTTGATAGCGAGTTTGGCAGAACCACAGATCCAGTTCGCATGTATATGCGTGAAATGGGTTCGGTAGAATTGCTGACAAGGGCTGATGAGCTAAAAATTGCTAAGCGTATTGAGGAAGGGCAACAGCAACTGGTAAAATCTATCTCCAGATCCTGTTTTGTTGTTCAAGATTTTTTGAATTCATTTGATAGTATATCAGGTGAAGAAGGTGGGATTCGCCTTGTTGATTTAATTTCTGGTTTTGTTGATTTAAGTGATGCCGATGATTTAGTGGCTGCATTACCTCTTAATGATAATATCGAAGAGGTCGCAGCGGTTGAAGATGAGCTGAAAGGTGTTAATCATGAAGAAGTTCAGGAAAAAGTTGAAGCATTAAGAAGACAGTTGAAAGTCGCTTCAACGGCCATAAAAAAATATGGCTACACGAGTGATAAAACGGAAAATGCGTTTGAAGTATTAGCTGAATTGTTCATGGAGTTTAAATGGACTCCTCAGTATCTAAAGAAACTAACAAATATTATTCCTAATGGGGTTGCGGCAGTCCGTGAACAGGAAAAGCTGATTCTTGATATATTTGTTAAAGATGCTGCTATGTCGCGGAAAGAGTTTATTGCTTCATTCACTGAAAATGAATCCAGTTCTGAGTGGTTGGATGGTCATTTAAATGGTGGAAACAGTTATTCGAATGCCTTGAAGCTAAGGGAAAAAGAGTTAAGAAAGGCTCAAAAAGTATTAGCTGAAATTGAAGCTGAATATGGCTTGACTATTAATAGTCTTAAGGATATTAATCGCCGTATGTCAATCAGTGAAGCCAAAGCAAGGCGTGCAAAAAAAGAAATGATTGAAGCTAATTTGAGGCTTGTTATTTCTATCGCTAAAAAATATACTAATCGCGGTTTGCAGTTTCTGGATTTGATTCAGGAAGGTAATATCGGGTTGATGAAAGCCGTGGATAAGTTTGAATACCGACGTGGGTATAAGTTTTCTACTTATGCAACGTGGTGGATTAGGCAGGCTATTACACGCTCAATCGCCGATCAGGCCAGGACTATTCGTATTCCTGTACACATGATAGAAACGATCAATAAATTGAATCGTATTTCTAGGCAGATTTTGCAAGAAATGGGTCGCGAAGCGACACCCGAAGAATTGGCAGAGCGTATGGAAATGCCAGAAGATAAGGTTCGCAAGGTATTAAAAATTGCTAAAGAACCTATTTCAATGGAAACGCCTATAGGTGATGATGAGGACTCACATTTAGGCGATTTCATAGAAGATGCCAAAGTATTGTCACCTGTTGAAGCTGCGACAATCGCTGGTTTGCGTGAGTCGACGCAAAACGTGTTGGCAGGATTGACCGCTAGAGAAGCAAAAGTTTTACGTATGCGTTTTGGTATTAATATGAATACTGATCATACCTTAGAAGAAGTAGGTAAACAGTTTGATGTGACACGTGAACGTATTCGTCAAATTGAAGCCAAAGCCTTAAGAAAATTAAGGCACCCTTCCAGATCAGAGCAGTTAAGATGCTTTCTAGACGGTGAATAAATAATAAGGGCCCTTAGCTCAGTTGGTTAGAGCGTCCGACTCATAATCGGCAGGTCGTAGGTTCAAGTCCTACAGGGCCCACCATTCAAATAAAGACGCTGCTGTTGCAGCTTTTTTTGTATTTAGCTTTTACATTACAAAGGTGGTGACGTGAGCAATAATTTTAGCTTTACATCAGAATCAGTTTCAGAAGGGCATCCAGATAAGATCGCGGATCAAATTTCCGACGCAGTACTTGATGCGTTACTTGCACAAGACTCACGATCGCGAGTGGCCTGTGAAACACTGGTTAAAACAGGTATGGTCGTTCTTGCAGGTGAGGTGACAACCAGTGCCTGGGTTGATTTGGAAGCTTTAGTCAGAAAAGTGGTGTGTGATATTGGTTATGATCATGGTGATATCGGCTTTGATGGAAACAGTTGTGCGGTATTAAATGCGATTGGTAAACAATCATCTGATATTGCGATGGGTGTTGATGAGGCAGAGGATCATGAACAAGGGGCAGGGGATCAAGGTTTGATGTTTGGTTACGCGAGTAATGAAACAGATGTGTTGATGCCAGCACCGATTACCTATTCTCATTTATTGGTTAAGCGTCAAGCAGAAGTACGTAAGAATAAAACCCTGCCGTGGTTGCGCCCAGACGCCAAGAGCCAAATTACTTTTAGGTATGAGAATAATAAGCCAGTTGCTATTGATGCAGTGGTGTTATCGACTCAGCATTCTCCTGAAATTGCTAATAAAGCCTTACATGAAGCGGTTATGGATGAAATTATCCTACCTGTTTTACCCAAAGAATGGTTACATAAAGACACTAAATATTTTATTAATCCAACCGGTCAATTCATTATTGGTGGGCCAGTGGGTGATTGTGGCTTGACAGGTCGTAAAATTATTGTAGATTCTTACGGCGGCATGGCAAGACACGGTGGCGGTGCTTTCTCTGGAAAAGACCCCTCAAAGGTGGATCGTTCAGCCGCTTATATGGCTAGATATGTGGCAAAGAATATTGTGGCAGCTGGTTTAGCAGAGCGTTGTGAAATACAGGTTTCTTACGCGATTGGTGTTGCAGAGCCGACGTCGATTACTGTGGAAACCTTTGGCACGAGTAAATTAAGTGAGGATCGTTTAGTGCAGATTGTTAGGGATAACTTTGATTTAAGACCGAAAGGATTAATCAATACGCTGGATTTGTTGAAGCCTATTTATCAACTGACCGCTTCTTATGGTCATTTTGGTCGTACCGAAGCCTCATTTAGCTGGGAAAAAACTGACAAAGTCGATGTATTGAAAGATGCAGCGGGTCTTTAAAATATCAAATTAACCAGGAAATAGAATGAGCCAACCAGACTATAAAATTGCTGATATCGCTTTGGCTGAATGGGGCCGTAAAGAGATTAATATTGCTGAAACAGAAATGCCTGGCTTGATGGCATTACGCAAAGAATACGGTGAAGAGCAGCCTTTAAAAGGTGCCCGCATTGCCGGTTGTTTGCACATGACCATCCAAACTGCGGTATTGATTGAAACCCTGACGGCTTTAGGTGCTGAAGTGCGTTGGTCATCGTGCAATATCTTTTCTACCCAAGACCACGCGGCGGCGGCTATAGCAGCAGTCGGTATTCCGGTGTTTGCCTGGAAAGGCGAAACCGAAGAAGAAGCGGAGTGGTGCATTGCTCAGACCATAGAAGGTCCTGATGGTTGGCGTCCGAATATGATTCTGGATGATGGTGGCGACTTAACCACCCTGATGCATGATAAATATCCAGAATTAATGGCTGATGTTAAAGGCTTGTCAGAAGAAACGACTACAGGTGTGTTGCGTCTGTATGAAATGGTTGCCAATGGAGCCTTAAAAGTACCTGCCTTTAATGTTAATGATTCAGTCACTAAGTCAAAATTTGACAATTTGTATGGTTGCCGTGAATCATTAGTGGATGGTATTAAGCGTGCCACTGACGTGATGATTGCCGGTAAAATTGCAGTGGTTTGTGGTTATGGTGATGTGGGCAAAGGCTGTGCCCAGTCTTTACGTGGCTTAGGTGCAACGGTGTTGATTACTGAAATCGATCCTATTTGTGCACTGCAGGCGGCAATGGAAGGTTATCGCGTCGTGACGATGGAGGAGGCGGCTCCTATTGCCAATATCTTTGTTACAGCCACAGGTAACTTTAGCATTATTACCCATGAACACATGCTGGCTATGAGAGATCAAGCTATTGTCTGCAACATTGGTCATTTTGATGCAGAAATTGAAATTGCGTCTTTACGTCAGTATGAGTGGGAAAACATTAAACCACAAGTGGACCATGTTATCTTCCCTGATGGCAAACGCTTAATCGTGTTAGCCGAAGGACGGCTAGTCAATTTAGGCTGTGCAACAGGTCATCCAAGCTTCGTTATGTCTAACTCTTTTTGCAATCAGGTATTGGCGCAAATAGAACTTTGGAAAAATGCGGCAAGCTATGAAAATAAAGTGTACATCTTACCTAAGATATTAGATGAAAAAGTAGCCAGATCACACTTACAACAAATCGGTGTTAAGTTAACGACTTTAACAGAAGCGCAAGCCAAGTATATTAATGTGCCTGTTGAAGGGCCCTATAAAGCCGATCATTATCGTTATTGATTTATCGCAAATTACTTAAGTTTAGTGCGTATGAACCATAGAGACACAATCACAGTGTCTTTATGGTAATCTTGTGTTAATAAAGTTCTATGGAGTGAGCGGCTATCCCCGTTAGTGAGATCATAATGCAATCGCAAAAACAACATCCCCAACTGTTTAGTTTCGAGTTTTATCCACCTAAAACTGAAGAAGGTGCAATCAGTTTACAGGCTGTACACGCCCAATTAGCAAAACTTAATCCAGACTTCTTTTCTGTTACTTTCGGCGCTGGCGGCTCTACTCGTGATAAAACGCTAGATACAGTCATTGATATACAATCTCAGGGTGTTGCTGCTGCGCCGCATTTGTCTTGCGTGGCTTCTACCAAAGATAATATTCGGACTATTCTTAAAAACTATCAGGATAAAGGCATTGCCAAGATTGTGGCACTAAGAGGTGATTTACCTTCTGGTATGCTTTCAGCAGGTGAATTTCGTTACGCTAATGAATTAGTCGCGTTTATTCGTCAGGAAACAGGCGATCATTTCCAGATTCATGTGGCGGCCTATCCTGAAGTTCACCCTCAAGCGACGAGTGCAGCGGAAGATTTTAAAAACTTCAAACGTAAGGTGGAAGCCGGTGCTGATGCAGCGATCACACAGTATTTTTATAATGCCGATGCTTACCTGTACTTTATCGATAATTGTGAAAAGAAGGGTATTACTATTCCTATAGTCCCTGGTATTATGCCTATTACCCAGTACACTCAGTTATTTCGTTTTTCAGAAATGTGTGGGGCAGATATTCCTCGCTGGATGAGAAAACGACTGGAAGGTTTTGGAGATGATAGAGCATCTGTGCAGGCCTTTGGCCTGGATTTGGTCAGTACACTTTGTCAGCGTCTATTAGATAACGGCGCCCCAGGCTTGCACTTTTATACGATGAACCAATCCGCACCCACGCTTGCTATTTTAGAAAGATTAAATAGTAAGGCGTGAAACTAATGAAGGCTAATGACCGGCTTAGTAGCTTGTCACTGTTGTTTTTCAGATCAGTGATTCATGGTGTCAACTAACCAGACGCTTGCAGAGCGTGACTTTTCGGTGTTGTGGCATCCTTGTACACAAATGAAAGATCATGAAAACATACCGATTATCCCAATAAAGAAAGCTCAGGGTGTTTGGCTGGAAGATATAGAGGGTAATCGTTATCTGGATGCCATTAGCTCCTGGTGGGTTAATCTGTTTGGTCACGCCAACCCTCATATCAATGCCGCTTTAAAAGATCAATTAGATACTTTAGAGCAGGTCATTTTTGCTGGATTTACCCATGAACCGGCTATTAAATTAGCTGAAACACTGGTTACTCTCAGCCCAAAAGGACTCACTCGTTGTTTTTATGCAGACAATGGTTCAGCGGCTGTTGAAGTAGCGCTGAAAATGAGTTTTCATTATTGGCGGAATAAAGGTCAAACCCGGAAAACTAAATTCATCACTCTGGAAAACAGTTATCACGGCGAGACTTTAGGTGCCTTAGCGGTTGGCAATGTTGCCTTATATAAAGAAACCTACGCGCCCTTATTAATGGATGTTATTACGGTGCCGGGGCCTGATTGTTATTACCGTGAAATGGGTGAATCATGGGCAGCATACTCTATTCGCCGGTTTGCAGTGATGGACCAAGTATTACAACACCATGCTGAAACCGCTTGTGCCGTTATTATTGAGCCATTAGTTCAATGTGCGGGTAGTATGCGCATGTATGATCCTATTTATCTTACCCTGCTGCGGGCAGCTTGTGATAAATACAATATACATTTAATTGCCGATGAAATTGCAGTGGGCTTTGGGCGTACAGGGACTTTATTTGCTTGTGAACAAGCTGAGATTAGCCCAGACTTTATGTGTTTATCTAAGGGTTTAACCGGTGGATATTTACCTTTATCGGCTGTACTAACAACCGATCAGGTTTATCAAGCCTTTTATGATGATTATCAAAACTTAACGGCCTTTTTACATTCACACAGCTATACTGGCAATGCTTTGGCTTGTAGAGCAGGGCTAGCGACGCTAGCGATTTTTCAGCAACAACCGATTCTAAAGAATAATAGTCAGCTTGCCACGTTTATGGCTAAAATAGCCGCTCGTTTTAATGAGCATCCGCAGGTAGCTGAAGTCAGGCAAACAGGTATGATAGTTGCTATTGAACTGGTTAAAAACAAAGTCACCCGAGAACCTTATCCTTGGCAAGAACGCCGAGGTCAACGGGTTTATCAATACGCCTTATCTAAAGGGGTACTACTTCGTCCCTTAGGTAATGTGATTTATTTTATGCCGCCTTACATTATTACAGAAGAGCAACTACTGATGCTGGTAGGCGTTGCTTGGGATGGCATACAACAAGCAGTAAAAGATTAATATGCGAATTTCCAGATTATATACTACTATCGCCTTAACAGTCGGTAAGACCCTAGAACTGGATGAAGAAAACGGTCATTACGTAAGAACCGTATTGCGTCTAAAAAAAGATGCCGAGATTATTTTATTTAATGGAACGGGCGGCGAATACTTAGGGACGCTGGTTGAAGTCAGTCGAAAAACGGTATTGATTAGTCTGAGTCGATGGATAGAGCGCAGTGTAGAATCCCCGCTACAAGTGACATTAGGGCTAGGGATTGCAAGAGGTGACAGAATGGATTTTTCTGTGCAGAAAGCCGTTGAACTTGGCGTCAACTTTATAACGCCATTAATCACTGAACGCTGTCAGGTACAATTTAAAGGCGAAAAGAAATCTCAGCGCTTAATCCATTGGGAAAAAATAGTACAGCACGCAGCTGAACAAAGTGGCAGAACGAGTTTGCCTGAATTATCAGAAATAGAGTCTTTACACGAATGGGTTAATAAGCAACAGGGCTTAAAAGTTTTTCTTGATCCTTATGCAGAAAGTACCTTAGCCGATCTTGCACCCATTGATCATCAGGTGACTTTATTAACCGGGCCAGAAGGTGGATTTTCTGATTCAGAACGGGTCATAGCCAAAGCGGCTGGCTTTATTCCAGTGCGTATGGGGAGTCGTATACTGAGAACAGAAACCGCTTCTTTAGCGGCTTTGGCTTCGGTGCAAATATTGTGGGGAGATTTTGGCGTCTCTCCTTTAAATAAAAATTCTGTAGCGGAGTCCGATTAATGCGCTATTTATATTATGCTGTAGTGCCCTTGTGTGTATTACTCGTGGCCTTATCTTTATCGGCTATCCTGGCTTACTTTGTTGTTATCGGTCTGGATGATTCAAGTGTTTATCGACAAGTCATTACCCGGGTCACTCAATTATTACTTTTGCTGAGCATCATTCCTTTTACGGCTTATTTAAAGATTGATAAAGCTGAATTGGGTTATGCGTCACGGGGTGTTTTTTTCAAGCAGCTTGGACAAGGTTTTGGCTTAGGTATCATAGTATTAATACCGATTTTTATTGTCCTGTATCTGCTCAATATTAATGTAATTGATGAAACCCAGCACTGGACGCCTTTTTTACTGGGTCGATATATGCTGCTTAATTTAGGGATTGCTTTATTAATTGGCCTGGTTGAAGAATCTTTATTTAGAGGGATTGTGTTAGTGGGCTTAAAAAGGAAGTTCCCGGTTGCTATCGCTATTTTAATCACCTCGCTTTATTTCGCTGGCTTGCATTTCTTAAGCGCCAAAGCCGACCCTTTAATACAGGATGTTACATTGTTAAGTGGTTTTAGTTTGTTGGGTGAAGCGTTTAAGAATGTCGTCGATGCTACGCACTTGAGTGCAGTGGTTGCCTTGCTGATGGTGGGGGTGTTTTTAGGCGTGCTTAGGACGCAGATTGATGTTAGCTTGGGCTTATGTATTGGTTGTCATACCAGTTGGGTTTGGCAAATTAAAATGAGTAAAAAACTCTTTAATACTGATTTTAGTTCCCCCTACCAGTATTTAGTCAGCCACTATGATGGCGTTGTGGGACCTCTAGTGGCTGTTTGGCTAACTGTAACCTTAATCGGTTATTTTATTTATCAACAGACTAAAAAACTTAATCTCTGAAATTTTCATACTGTAAAGGCATTTCAAGTTTTTCGTCTCTTAGCATTTGAATCACTTCTTGCAGATCATCACGTTTCTTTCCGGTAACACGCACTTTGTCACCCTGAATGGCGGCTTGTACCTTAAGTTTTTTATCTTTAATCAGCTTAACTATTTTCTTAGCCAGTACAGAATCCAGACCTTGTTTAAGGGTGATTTCCTGACGCATCATTTTGCCACTGCCTTTAGCTTCACCCACCTCCATACAGCCTACATCTACGCCACGTCGACTTAATTTAGAACACACCACGCTGAACATTTGTTGTAGTTGAAAAGTAGATTCAGAAATCATCACCAATTTGTCATCAGTCAGCTCAAAGCTAGAGTTTGTGCCTTTAAAATCAAAACGGGTCGTGACTTCTTTAGTGGCTTGATCAACAGCGTTCTTAACTTCGTGGGTGTCAAATTCAGAAATAATGTCAAATGAAGGCATGTGTTTAGTGGGTTTAATTAAAATGAGTGTATTTTACATGGGTTTATGCTGATTGATAACCTTGGCAATAGCTTTAATACGTAACTCGCGTAGCGCTATTCCAATATCTGCACCGTGTAGTTTGCCATTTAAAACTGTGGAAGTGTCTAGGGTAGACCCCGCTATTGCAGCGAGAGTCAGAAAATCGGCTTGTGGGTAAGCAATCTGTTCAAACCCGGTTCGACCTCGGGCATCGGCTTTACAGGCTAAAATAAAGGCTTCCAAGCTGCTATTGGGTTTAAATGCATTTAATACGGTTAACATATCGGTTATTGTTGATGCGTTTAATTCATAAGCCTTATGACAATGAGTATGATACTGCATTACTTGCATTGCCAATGATTTAAAGGTATTGGGTATTCGTAAACGAGCGCATAAACCTTCGAGTACCGGCAAGCCATTTTTTTCGTGACCATGGTGTCGGGGCCAATCTTCTTTAGGGCTTAGTCCTTTACCCAAATCATGCATTAAAGCCGCAAACCTAACGTCTGGTCTGTTTGATAATAGAGCCGCTTGTTCAAGACTGAGGAGTGAATGTATGCCTGTATCTATTTCCGGGTGATATTTTTCGGGTTGTGGGATACCAAACAGGCAATCAAGCTCGGGAATGATTTTTTGAAGCGCAGAGCAGTTTTTTAAGGTATAGAAGAAGTTTACAGGTGACTGTTCTTTTAGGGCTTTAAGTAATTCTGCCCAAACCCGCTCAGGAACGAGTGCATCCACTTCGCCACTGATGACCATCGATTTCATTAAGGATTGGGTTTCTTTAGCGATTGTAAAGCCAAGGTGTCCATAGCGTGCAGCAAAACGGGCAATGCGTAAGATACGTACTGGATCTTCAGAAAAAGCCGGTGAAATATGACGGAATATTTTATTCTGTAAATCCTTCTGACCACCGTAAGGATCAATTATCTCGCCGTTATGCGTCATTGCCATTGCATTAATCGTTAAATCCCGACGAATTAAGTCTTCTTCAAGAGTGACATCAGGGGATGCGTGCACAGCAAATCCTCTATAGCCCAGAGCCGTTTTTCTTTCTGTTCTGGCGAGTGCATATTCATCATGATTTTTAGGATGAAGAAAGACTGGAAAATCTTTGCCGACAGAGTGAAATCCCTGCTTGACCATAGACTCAGGTGTTTCACCAATGACCACCCAATCTTTCTCTAGAACGGGTAGTCCAAGTAAATGGTCTCGAACGGCACCACCAACAAGATATTTTTCCATGGAATTATTTTAGATTATCGTTCAGTTGAAGTTAGAATAGCACACTCTTAAATACAAATAAAACATGAATATATTGGCTCCTAATGGCGGTTTGCCTCAGGTTAAGTTGATTACTAGTCGATAATAGGGGGGGATGTGATAGAAATTCTTTGGGTGAGTGTTTTATTAGGGATAGTCTCGGGTGTCTTGGCTGGGCTATTTGGAATCGGTGGCGGCTTAGTGATTGTCCCTGTTTTGGCTATGTTGTTTAAGGCGCATGGCTTCGCAAGTGAGTTAATTATGCTGATGTCAGTTGCGACTTCATTAGCCATTATTATTTTGACTGCGATATCGTCCATTTCTGCGCATCATCATTTGGGGACTGTTGTCTGGCATAGAGTATTTACCTTGAGTCCAGGCATCATGATAGGTGCCGGATTAGGTGCGATCATTGCCAAACAGATCAGTGCCGATTTATTGCGTCTGATTTTGGTGTGTTTTTTAATCTATGTAGGCATCCAGATGCTCTTGCAAGTCAAACCAAAGCCAAGCTCGATAAGGTTCCCCAAGATATTGGACTTTTTTGTAGCTATTATTATTGGTATTGTTTCTTCTATAGTGGGTATTGGAGGAGGCACTCTTACTGTACCGTATCTGGTGCGTGGACAAATGTTAATGAGAAATGCAGTTGCCGTGTCAAGTGCCTGTGGGCTCCCAATTGCGGTGGCTAGTACAGTTAGTTATACCTTGCTGGGTTGGCAGGCTGCAAATTTGCCTGAATACAGTTTGGGCTATGTCTATTTACCGGTATTTGTAGGAACCGGTTTAAGCAGTATTTTAACCGCACCGATAGGCGCCAAACTGGCATATAAGCTTCCAGCCCTCAAGCTAAAGCGTTATTTTGCCCTGTTATTATTTGTGATGGCTGCAAAATTAATTTGGTACTGATCCAGATGTCTTCATGGTACAATCGCTTCATGCTCAACATTGAACAAGCGTTTTGTTCATCCCTCCCCGACCCTTAAATACCCACAGTTGATTATAAACGATGACAAGTTAAGCTTGATGATTGTTGTTAGGCTGTATTCTTAGTTAGACATTTATTTTTATACCACGCTGCCACTCTTAGAGCAGCCCTCAATTGAGACCCATATCATGCCATTTTCAAAACTCGGTTTGTCAGACCCACTCTTAAGAGCGATTGCAGACGCTGGTTATACGACACCCTCCCCAATACAATTACAGGCTATTCCGGCTGTTTTAGAGGGGCATGATTTATTGGCTGCCGCTCAAACCGGTACCGGTAAAACAGCCGGTTTTGCTTTACCTATTTTACAGCGCCTATCACAACGTCATTACAGTGCTAACCGTCCGGTTAGAGTATTAATTTTAACTCCAACCCGTGAACTGGCAGCCCAAGTGGGTGAGTCAGTCAGTCAATATGGCGCACATTTACATCCCAGATTAAAAACTGAAGTGGTTTTTGGAGGTGTCAAGATTAATCCGCAAATGATGCGCTTACGAGGCGGTGTGGATGTGTTAGTTGCGACGCCCGGTCGTTTACTGGATCTGGTTAACCAGAACGCAGTCAAATTGGATAAGGTTGAAACCCTCGTCCTGGATGAAGCTGACCGCATGTTAGACATGGGCTTTATCCGTGATATACGTAAGCTCATTGCCTTATTGCCCAAGAAACGTCAAAACTTACTGTTTTCAGCCACCTTCTCAGAAGAAATACGAAAACTCACCACTGGCTTGTTGATTAACCCCATCAAAATTGAAGTTGCGCCTCGTAATACAGCCGCAGAAACCGTCGAGCAAATTGCTTATCTATGCAATAAAGCCAATAAGGCCGAGCTGCTTTGTCATTTAATAAAAACTAATAACTGGCAGCAGGTACTGGTGTTTACCAGTACCAAACATGGCGCTAATCGCCTAACCGATAAGCTTAATAATATTAATATAAAAGCGGCTGCCATTCATGGCAATAAAAGTCAGGGCGCCAGAACCAGTGCGCTGTCTGGTTTTAAAGCCGGTGACATTAGAGTCCTGGTTGCCACCGATGTGGCTGCAAGAGGCATTGATATTGTCTTGCTTCCGCATGTTGTTAACTATGAATTACCGCGTTCACCGGCTGATTATGTACATAGAATTGGGCGTACAGGTAGAGCGGGCGAAGAAGGTCAAGCGATCTCCTTAGTGTCTCATGATGAAGTGTCAGCCCTGCGTCTGGTAGAGAAATTGATTGGCACCGCTATTCGACGTGAACAAGTGGTTGGCTTTGAAGCGTCACAGGTTGCTCCCCCCATGCCGCCAGAACCGCCTCGCGCACCCAGACCTGCAAGACCCTCTAATCAGGCTAGAAAACCATCCGGTAGTCCTCGGGGTCAAGTCAGAGTTAGAGGAAACGCCTAAGTTTTGTCTGATTTTTTGCTTATGATGGTTTTTTAACTTGCTTAGCTCTCAAGATCTTACCCCTCTCAGCCTACAGATTAAGCAATGGGGGATTGAGCTGGGTTTTCAGCAGGTCGGTATTACAGATACGGACTTAAGCGCCGCAGAAATTCATTTGCATAACTGGATAGCCAAGGGTTTTCAAGGTGAGATGGATTATATGCAGCGTCATGGCCTTAAGCGCAGTCGTCCTGAATTATTGCATGAAGGGACTTTGAGGATCATTTCAGTGCGTATGGATTATCAATCTGAATCCCTCTCTGACATGACCCAAGTATTGGATGATCGGACGGCGGCCTATATATCCCGTTATGCCTTAGGTCGGGATTATCACAAAATGATGCGTAACCGCTTACAAAAGCTGGCGGATAAAATTCAGACTGAAGTCTCTGAGACGTTATCTTACACCAATATTGAAGTAGGTATGAGAGGGTTTGTTGATAGTGCGCCCGTCCTGGAAAAAGCCTTGGCAGAAAAAGCCGGGTTAGGCTGGATAGGTAAGCATTCTAATTTAATCAACCGTAAAGCCGGTTCGTGGTTTTTCTTAGGTGAAATCTTTATCAATTTACCGTTACCCATTGATCAGGCAAGCACGGCACATTGTGGTGTTTGTACGGCGTGTTTATCGATTTGTCCGACTCAGGCCATTGTAGCGCCTTATCAGGTTGATGCACGGCGCTGCGTTTCATATTTGACCATTGAGTTGCAAGGGGCAATTCCAGAAGCACTGAGGCCGTTAATCGGTAATCGTATTTATGGCTGTGATGATTGCCAGATTATTTGCCCTTGGAACCGCTTTGCTAAAATGACCGCCGAAGCAGATTTTAATCCTCGTCAACAACTCAATACCCAAGAGCTTTTAACGGTGTTTGCCTGGAATGAAGATGTTTTTTTGAAGAAAACTGAAGGGTCTGCAATACGTCGTATTGGTTATGAGCGCTGGTTAAGAAATATTGCTGTGGCTTTGGGTAACGCGCCATTGTCGCCTCAGGTTATTGAGGCTTTAACGGATAAGCTTAAGTACCCCTCTGACTTGGTCAGAGAGCATGTGCAATGGGCATTGACACGCCAGTTAAGTCATTATGACTCATTCGGGTACAATACTATCAGTGATTTAAATTTTAAACAGAAATAGGTTCATTATCGATGCGATTGCCTGCTACAAAAAACCGTTTAAAGTAGGGCATAAAGCTAATCGTTGTCGGTATTGAATAAAAACAGTATATCGCTGCTGCTTCACCGGTTGACACACCTAATACCCATTGCGGCATGAATAAAGTCATTAAGGCCATGAAGCAATGATAGCTGGCAATTCTTTTGTTATTTTGCCAGACGAAGCCACTAAAGGCAAGTGCGAATAATGAGCCGTGCGTGACAAAGGTTCCGAAGGCGCTCGATATGTGATAGCCAATATGATACTTTCCCATAAATAAGCAAGCTACCATATTGCCAATAAAGTTAGGGTTTGCATCAAGCATTTGCCATTCTTTGGGTAAAAAAGAACAGACTAGAAATAGGGTACTCAGGGTTGCACCTGTGATGGTGGCTTTTTTAAGTGCCAATTGATCAGTGGAGTAGGTTGCCAGTGCTGGCATAATCGCTAATGCTTGTAAGGCGATGTGGTAAGTTGATAATTCACTCAAATAAAGATTCGTTCCATAGCCACATTGATCGGCAACGGGATAGGCAAAATACTGAATCAATTCCATTAAAGAGAAATGGAAAATAGCATAAGCCCTAGCAAGACGTACCCAAAACGTTTCTGTTTGATCCAGAAATGTTATCGTTGACGCAGCGAATCCGATAACTCCCAGTCCCAGCGACATATTCGCACTAAAACACATAAGTCTTTTCCTAAAATTTAAATACTATAATAAAAAAAGTAGAGGAAGACAATGTTTCTGATGAGAATCTGAGAATATACGCAGTCAGAGTCAGAATTAAAGAAAGCAAATGTGGCAGAGCATTTCTAAATTCGGTGAAGGGGTGAGACGATCCATCTGTTCTTACAGTTATCGGCTGACTTCTTTGAACTATCTATCGGTTGCCTCACAAAAACAGACAGTGAATGCAAATCGACGATCTTTCATAGTGACTATTCTATTTACTTCTTACTTCCCTCTATTCAGATTAAGTGTTTAACTTGTTACAATAATAATCTACCAAAATATACTCGGGGATTCTAACACTTATGTTGTTTAAACACCGACTCATGCTTTTCATAGTATTATTCGGGTTATCTCTGACCTGTCTTCAGGCCGATCCAGCAAAAGTAGCCTTGGTAATGGGTAATTCTTATAAAGAAGCAAAACCTCTACTGCCCAATCTCCCACATTCACTTAATGATGCGCAGGATATAACGGATAAATTGCATAACTTAGGGTTCGAAGTAGTGCCGATTTATGATATGAAAAAAAGTGAAATTGATCACACGCTTAACGAGTTTAAAAGTAAGCTAAAACCCGGCGCACTTGCCTTGGTCTTTTATGCCGGTCACGGATGGCAAATAAAGGGCGAAAACTATTTTCCTGCAGTCGATGCCGACATCCGTAGTGAAAAAGATGTCCCAGCTCAAAGCCTCTCGGTTAAAGAAATACTATAATGTTAAGCGGCACGGGAGATTGCGCCAAGGTCGATTGGACTTTATTAGCGTTTTTAATAGTAGCTACTTTAAGTGTCTTACAGATTTGGAATACGTCTGATAACTAACTCGAATACCTGAATTATGGATTGTTAACAAAAACGCAGCAGATAAGGACGAACAAACGCCATTTATTACGATACACAAGACCAAAAAAATAGGGATTAATAATTTACTGATAATTATTGATGAGTGTAAGGAAATTTAAAACTTTTATAGACAGTCAATTACTCAAGAGGTCACTATGCAAGCCATTGAACTACAAGCCACAATAGATGAAAACCACCAGATACATCTGCAATTGCCTGAGGATTATCCACCTCAGGTAGCAAAAGTGATTGTTTATCTTGAAAAGAGTAGCATACCCCCCATTAAGAAGCGTCAATTTGGTCAGTTTAAGGGCAAGATCCATATAGCGGGTGATTTTAATCACGAATTACCAGACAGCTTCTGGCTAGGTGATCCCAGATGAGGTTCCTGTTGGATACCCATATATTTTTATGGCTTAACGATGAGCCTGCAAAACTATCACCCGCATTGCATCTTATTTGTGATGATCCAGCAAATGAGTTGTTTATTAGCTTGGTTTCGCTTTGGGAAATCCAAATTAAACAACAGCTTGGTAAATTAAAATTTGATGTGCCTTGGCAACAAATGCTCAAGATACAGCAGAAGGACAATGGGCTGGTTTTATTACCCATTAAACTTCAACATATTGCTACATTAGAGACCTTGCCTCTAATACATCGTGACCCATTTGATCGTTTGCTAATTGCTCAGGCTATACAAGAAGAAATGACTATTCTTTCTGCTGATACGGCATTTTGTAACTATCCTATTACACTTATTTCATGATAATTTTTTCAGTTCTGCTTCTTACGGTAATCTCCACATTGATCACCCGCTTGGTGAAACAAATTCTCAACGAATATCGACGTCAGGCGATGGGTGATGTTGTGCAAACCTTACTGGATGGTAAGTCGCGTAACCTTTACGGTTGTTATGCAGGGTCTTTTATCATGCCACGGTGTCCAGTGCGATAGCACCGGACTCGATTTATGTTTACACCGACTGCGGTTATTAAGGACTCATGCTAGCGGGTGTTATCTCGCATGTCTTAAAAGCATTTTTCGGACTGAAGAAAATATTCTAAAATCCATCTTGAAGTTATAACTCGTCCATCTTATCCAACAAGCGCGATTAATCATCTACCTTAATAATATCTTCTATAATCGGGAGCTTAGACCGTTTTTGTAGCCAGATAACCCCAGCAATATCAGTAATGCCTGCCCACAGCCGATCTAACGTGCCGTATTTAGATACCCCATTGGTTCTTGATCTATGGCTTACGGGTTCGGATATGACCTGTCCGCCCGCTCTTAAAATCAGTGCCGGTAAGAAACGGTGCATATGATTAAAGTAAGGCAAGTTAAGGAAGTGTTCTCTGGAAAATACTTTTAAACCACAACCGGTATCGGGTGTGTTATCGCCCAGTAGACTCGAACGAATAGAGTTGGCTACTTTAGATGAGAACAGTCGCCAGGACGTGTCATAACGTTTATTTCTCCATCCGGCAACCATCCAAAGATTCGTAATGGCTTCGCTTTTTTTAATTAATACGTTATATAACCCGGTAATATCCGCAGGATCGTTTTGACCATCACCATCCAAGGTGG
This sequence comes from uncultured Methylococcaceae bacterium, assembly GCA_903839855.1. GTDB lineage: Bacteria > Pseudomonadota > Gammaproteobacteria > Methylococcales > Methylomonadaceae > Methylobacter_C. The sequence goes on along the minus strand of CAIMEB010000053.1, from coordinate 8,617 downwards.
CAATGTAAGGATAAATAGCCTGTTTTACCCCAGTATGTACGGCGGTACTTTGTCCACAGCTTTTTGCATGACGGATAACTCTCAGTGCTTTGAAATCTTTCAGTGCCTGGGCTAAAACAGTTGGAGTCTGATCAGTGCTACCGTCGTCAACGTAAATAATTTCATAAGCCTCAGCTTGATGCATTGCCGCATCGATTTCTTTGATTAAAGAGATAATATTCTCGGCTTCATTATGAACAGGAACAACAACAGATATTTTCACAGACCATCCTAACTAAACTAAAAGATTTATTTGTATCGTATGATCAGGTATTTAAACCCATAATCAACGCTATTTAACTGTATATGATATTAAAAATGCTGCAAATATCCTAAAAATATCTTTTTGAAAAACAGCTATAAACACAACTGGACTTGCAATCCTGGGCATTATACTTTAATTTAGTCACACATCCGTAAAGGCTAGGGGTGCTTCACTGTTTATATGTTGGTTTATGAAACGTGAGGCTGAGAGAAACCCTTTGAACCTGACCCCGGTTAATACCGGCGTAGGAAAGCCCACAAACTTCCCTGCGTCCTGTTTTATTGTTATTGGAGATAAGCATGAACGCTGTTCTAAAAGACGTTACTGAAGCCAGTAGTGTAAAAATTGATTCTTACCCCGCGTCTGAAAAAATATATGTACAAGGCAGTCGCCCTGACATTCAAGTGCCTATGCGCAAGATTAGCCTGTCTGATACGCCTGTTCATTTTGGTACAGTGGAGAAAAATGGTCCACTTTATGTCTATGACACCTCAGGTGTTTATACCGATCCCAACGTAGAAATCGATTTAAAAAAAGGTCTGGGTGCAATCCGTTCTACCTGGATATCTGAAAGAAATGATACTGAAGAATTAGCAGGTCCAAGTTCAGACTATGGACGTCAACGTTTAGAAGATCCAAAGACGGCTGATTTACGTTTTGAATTGATTCGCAAGCCGCGCCGTGCTATTGCGGGGAAAAACGTTTCGCAAATGCATTATGCTCGCCAAGGCATTATCACCCCAGAAATGGAGTTTATTGCCATCCGTGAAAATCAAAAAATGGAAGAGATGCGTGAACTCTGGAAAGATCAACATCCTGGAGACTCCTTTGGTGCCTCCATTCCTGATGTGATTACACCTGAATTTGTGCGTGATGAAGTGGCACGGGGTAGAGCGATTATCCCTTGTAATATTAACCATCCAGAATTAGAACCCATGATTATTGGGCGTAACTTTCTGGTTAAAATTAATGGTAACTTAGGTAATTCAGCGGTAACTTCTTCTATTGAAGAAGAAGTTGAAAAAATGTTGTGGGGGATTCGCTGGGGTGGCGATACCATTATGGATTTATCCACCGGGAAAAACATTCATGAAACCCGTGAATGGATTATCCGTAATTCACCGGTTCCCATTGGTACCGTGCCCATTTATCAAGCACTTGAAAAAGTCAATGGTAAAGCTGAAGACTTAACCTGGGAAATTTTCCGTGATACTTTAATCGAACAGGCAGAGCAGGGCGTTGATTACTTTACCATTCATGCCGGTGTGCGTTTACATCATGTTCCCTTAACCGCTAAACGGATGACCGGTATTGTGTCTCGTGGTGGTTCAATTATGGCAAAATGGTGTCTGGCACATCACACAGAAAGTTTCTTGTACACGCACTTTGAAGACATCTGTGAAATCATGAAAGCCTATGATGTGTCATTCTCTTTAGGCGATGGTTTACGTCCTGGGTCTATTTATGACGCGAATGATGCCGCTCAATTTGGTGAGCTGGAAACCTTAGGCGAATTAACCAAGATTGCCTGGAAACATGATGTCCAAACCATGATTGAAGGCCCTGGTCACGTGCCTTTACACATGATTAAAGTCAATATGGATAAGCAGTTAGAAGAATGTGGTGAAGCGCCTTTCTATACCTTAGGCCCTTTAACGACAGACATTGCGCCCGGTTATGATCACATAACCTCTGCGATTGGTGCAGCTAATATCGGTTGGTACGGGTGTGCCATGTTGTGTTATGTCACTCAAAAAGAACATTTAGGTTTGCCTAATAAACAGGATGTGCGTGAAGGTATTGTGACGTATAAAATTGCCGCACATGCAGCAGATTTAGCCAAAGGTCATCCTGGTGCTCAAGCTCGAGATAATGCAATGTCTAAAGCGCGTTTTGAGTTCCGTTGGGAAGATCAGTTTAATATCGGTCTTGATCCTGAAAAAGCGAGAGAGTTTCATGATGAAACCTTACCTAAAGAGTCTGCTAAAGTGGCGCATTTTTGTTCAATGTGTGGGCCGCATTTCTGTTCGATGAAAATCAGTCAGGATGTTCGCGACTACGCTGCTCAAAAAGGTATTGAAGATGATCAGGAAGCATTATTGAGTGGCATGGATGAAAAGTCCAAGCAGTTTCTGGAAGAGGGTGCAGATATTTATCATAAAGTTTAATGTGTAATAAGTTTAATGTGTAATAAGTTTAATGTGTAATCTAAAATTATTCTGTCATAAAGATAAGGATCTGTCCTAAAGATAAGGAGTTAAAGAGGCAAAGGATTGCCCTCGTTAGTTTTTTTGGGGGTATTCTTGGCAGATAATTCTGTTCAGGTACTTGTTTACAATAATGGTTTCTATAAGGTTATTTTATGGATGATAAAAAAAATATTGTAATTAAGGTTAAATGTTCTACTTCGAATAAAAACAAGCCTAGTACGCCTACTGCAACGGTTATTAAGCAATGGAATATAAAGCGGATAGCTGCTTTATTGGGGGGGCTGGTTATTTTTATTCTGGTATTAACTTATCTATTCTGGCCAAAGTCTGAAAATGAAACTGTGCCGTCAGGGGCTGTTTTGTCGGCGAAAGAAACTAATCAATTGATTGATAAGGATATTTCTGCGACAGATTATCAAACAAAATTAGTCAGATCACTTTTCACCACTAAAGTGGTTGATAATGAACCGATAGATCAACTTGAATTGCCGCTGAAGTTTGACAAAACCAAAGCAACGTCGGTTTATTATTTTGCAGAATTAAAGACTGTGAAAGACAAAACTATTTATCACGAATGGCTATTAGACGGTGAGTTAATTACCAGAAAGAAGGTTCATATATCCGATGATACTTGGCGCACATCAAGCCGTCAGCTGTTTTCTGATAGCACAAAAACAAATTGGTCAGTTAGATTAGTCGATGAAGCCGGTCATGTATTAAATGAGTTACCGTTCAATGTGATCTATGAATAAATTGATCATCACGAATTAACTAATATTTGGCAATATCGGACTTTTTTACGACGCTATAAGGCTTGATGATCAAAGTGTCGATTAGAAAATAATAGCGCCGGTAGCATGACTATCAATTGAAACAGTGCTGCGCCTCCGATTGCAAAGAGAGACGAAATTAAAATGACAAGCTTAAGAAATTTCATGATGGGATACCGGGTTAGTTGGGTAATTTAAAGCATAATATTCCTCCTGATAACGCGATAATTCAAGTAATTTTTTCGCGGTGAAAAGTAATTTTAATATTCTTATCAGTTAGTTGCTTAATCACAACAAGCCTTTTAGCTACGAATAAAAGGTGTGAGTTAAGCTAAATAAAAGAGCTTTATCAGGCAAGTCTATAACGGAAATTATTAGCTGTCGAATAGCTGTTTTGCCAAAAAACAACAGCGTAAGTAGCTAAAAAAACTAACGCATCCTGAGTAATTGATACTCAATTTATAGCTGAATTATTACCCAATTAAACAAAAGGTATTTTTTCAATTCTAATCATGAGACATAGCATGTATGATATAACTATATTTTGTAATCATGTCAACCATTCTGTATCTCACTATTTATAATGCCATCGAAGTCTAAAAGAGACGTTGATTTTAACTCAACAAATGACCCATACGCTCAGCGTGAAGCTGAAAAGTATGAAAACCCCATTCCCAGTCGCGAATTAATACTCTCTACCTTAGAGCATGCGGGTAAGCCTTTGTCGCGTGTTGAAATTGCTAAAACATTCAAGCTTGAAGAGGAAGAAACGCTTGAGGCGTTGCGGCGTCGGTTGAGAGCGATGGAGCGTGATGGGCAGTTACTATTTAATCGAAGCCAGCAATATTGTTTAGTGAATAATAAGGATTTAATTGTGGGTCGTATTATCGGTCATCCCGATGGTTTTGGTTTTCTAAGACCGGATGATGGCTCCGATGATTTGTATTTGTCACCCCGTGAAATGAATCCTCTGTTACACAATGATAGGGCGATGTTACGAGTGGCAGGGATCGATAAAAAAGGTCGCCGTGAAGGAGCCGTGGTTGAGATATTAGAAAGAAACACCCATCAAATTGTGGGTCGGCTTTATAAAGAAGATGGTTTTACTTATGTTGTCCCGGATAATAAAAATATAGCTCAAACAGTTCTATTACAAACAGGTGGGGCAGGGAAGGCGAAACAAGGCCAAATTGTTATTGCTGAGATTGTCGAGCAGCCCACCAAGTTACATCAACCTATTGGCAGAATCATTGAAATATTGGGCGATCATTTAGCGCCAGGTATGGAAATTGAAATGGCGATTCGTTCCCATGCATTACCACATCTCTGGCCTGACACTTTAGTAGAAGAAATTAAATCCTTAAAAGAAGAAGTACCCGAAGCCGCCAAAGAAAATAGGGTGGACTTACGGGATACCGCTTTAGTAACCATTGACGGTGAAGATGCGCGTGACTTCGACGATGCGGTTTATTGTAAGAGAACACCAAAGGGCTGGAAGCTATTAGTGGCTATCGCAGATGTATCACATTATGTACAAGTTAATACCGAGTTAGATAAAGAAGCCAAGAATCGCAGTACCTCGGTATATTTTCCTGAACAGGTGATTCCGATGCTGCCGGAAATATTATCAAACGGCTTGTGCTCACTGAATCCTCATGTTGATCGTCTCTGTATGGTGTGTGAGTTACTGATTGATGAAGAGGGCAAAGTAACAAGAACCCGGTTCTTTGAAGCCGTCATGCGTTCACATGCGCGTTTAACGTATACGGAAGTGGCTAAAATATTGGTTGATGGTGATCAGGAACTCATCGAAAAATATAAACCATTAATGCCGCATTTACGCGAACTGTATGCGCTGTATAAAGTGATGCGGATTACTCGTGAACAACGCGGAGCGATGGATTTTGATACCCAGGAAACCCGTATCCTGTTTGGTAAAGAACGTAAAATTGAAAAGATAGTACCGGTGCAACGTAATGATGCGCATAAATTGATTGAAGAATTTATGATAACGGCCAATAGCGCAGCGGCTCGTTACTTAAACGCCAAGAAAATACCTAAATTATTACGTATCCATGAAGGCCCCAGTGCTGATAAGCTCCTTAACTTAAAAACCTTTTTAGGTGAGTTAGGGTTAAAGTTCGGAGGTGGGGTTAATCCAACACCCTTAGATTATATGCACTTGGTTGATGCCGTTAAAGACCGACCCGATGCGCATTTAATTCAGACGGTATTATTACGCTCCATGTCTCAAGCCGTTTATAGTCCGGACTTAAAAGGTCATTTTGGCTTAGCCTTAGATGCCTATACTCATTTTACATCGCCCATTCGCCGTTACCCTGATTTGTTAGTACATCGTGCTATCCGGCATTGTTTACAAGGCAAAAAGCCCGAGACGTTTGTTTATGGTGTGCCTGATATGATTATGCTGGGTGAGCATTGTTCTGCCAATGAGCGGCGTGCTGATGATGCTACCCGTGATGTGGTCAGTTGGTTAAAATGTGAATATATGCTGGATAAAGTCGGTGAAGAATTTCCCGGTATTATTGCTGCTGTGACCTCGTTTGGTTTCTTTGTTGAATTGGCCGATATTTATGTTGAAGGTCTGGTTCATATTAGCAATCTAGGGCAAGATTATTTTCATTTTGACCCCACCAGTCATCAATTAAAGGGAGAGCGTTCTGGGCTGAACTTCCGCTTGGGTGATAGAGTCATCATTAGGGTGGCGCGTGTTGATCTGGATGAGAAGAAAATAGACTTTGAACTGATTCAAAAAGAAGGTTCAGCCAAAAAAGTAATCGCTGCGCCTGATAAGCCTAAAAAAAGACGTCGTAAAAAGAAGAGCGTTTAAGATAGACAGCGTCTTCCTAATAATAACTACTGCGTTAACACTTCAAAACAATAAATGAAATTAAGCAAATTATTTGGCCTGCATTCAGTGCAGGCTGCACTTGATTACTCACCTAAAAAAATTCAGCAAGCCTGGGTTGATAATGGGCGACACGATAAACGTCTGGCTAAGGCCGTTGAAGATTTAGTAGACTTAGGCATTGAGCCTGAAAAAGTCGATAGAAAAAGACTGGATCGTCTAGCAGATAATAACAATCACCAAGGCATTGTCATTGAAGTGGACATGCCAGGCGAGTTATCAGAAAGTGATTTAAAAACAGCGCTTGAAAACTTGACAGAGACGGCGTTGTTTTTAGTTTTAGATAACGTGCAAGACCCGCATAATTTAGGCGCTTGTCTTAGAACTGCCGATGCTACGGGCGTTCAGGGTGTGATTATTACCAAAGATAACGCCACGGGTATCACGCCAACGGTGTGTAAAGTCGCCAGTGGTGCCGCAGAGACCGTACCTGTTTATCAAGTGACTAACTTAGCCCGCACTTTACGTTGGCTTAAAGATCAAGGGCTTTGGATTATGGGTGCAGCCGGTGAGACTACACAGACTGTCTATAAAACCGATTTTACAGTGCCTATGGCATTGGTGATAGGTACAGAAGGCAAAGGCTTAAGACGGCTCACTAAAGAGCAATGTGACCTATTAGTGGCTATACCGATGCTAGGGAAAGTCGATAGTCTTAATTTGTCGGTTGCAACCGGCGTATTTCTTTACGAAGCTGTGCGCCAGAGATTATTGACGAGGCCGTAAATGGACTTAAAAGAAACTGTTCGGCTACAGGCCAAGCAATTAAAGTGTATTCGTGATGATCGGGTTTTATTTGAAGGACTCTCTTTTGAGCTGAATGCCGGACACGTATTACTGTTAGAAGGTAAGAACGGCAGTGGTAAAACCTCATTATTACGCATTTTATGCGGATTTCGAGAGCCTGATGAGGGGGAACTCTTATGGGGTGGTGACTCTATTAATGATGGGCAATATCACGCTGATATGGCTTATGTCGGTCATTTAGACGGGGTTAAAAAGGAGTTAACAGTCTTTGAAAACCTGACAGTGTCTTTAGCCTTAGGCGTGCCTGGGCGTTATTCAATACTAGATGCCCTTACCAGAGTTAATTTAGCGAACTATGATGATGTCTTGGTACAAGCTTTGTCCGCCGGTCAAAAAAGACGTTTATCCTTAGCGCGATTGCTGATTACCGACAATAAACTCTGGATACTGGATGAACCCTTCACTTCATTGGATAAGCAGGGAATTGCGCTGATTGAAACGTTAATGATAGAGCATTGCGCTACGGGCGGAATGATTGTGTTAACCTCGCACCACGACATTGAGTTACACGATGTGGTTGTGCAACGTATTAATTTATCCTGATGTCTTTATCTAACGCTTTTTTTGCTATTATTAAACGCGACCTGGTGTTAGCCTTGCGTCGCCGCTCAGAAATTGCCAATCCTTTATTGTTTTTTGTGCTGGTTATCACTTTATTTCCACTAGGGATTGGTGTACAACCGCATTTATTACAAGCCATTGCCCCCGGTATTATTTGGGTGTCTGCCTTATTAGCAGCCATGTTGTCTTTAGATAGTCTGTTTCGCTCAGATTTTGATGATGGTTCGTTAGAACAAATCTTATTAAGTACTTATCCAGCCTCAATTCTGGTCTTGGCTAAAGTGATTGCGCATTGGTTGGTGACTGGACTTCCTTTGTTGATTATTGCTCCTTTGTTGGCTGTTTTTTTAGGGATGCCCTCGCATTCATTAGGTATCTTGTTATTAACCCTGTTACTAGGCACACCCGTGTTAAGTCTTATTGGCGCTATTGGCGTGGCTTTAACAGTGGGTTTACGCCGAGGCGGGATGATCTTATCCCTATTGGTGTTGCCGCTCTATGTGCCGGTGTTAATTTTTGCCAGTAATGCGGTTGAAATAGCCGGTACCGGCTTACCGGTTTCAGCCCAGATAAATATATTGATTGCTATTTTAGTGATGGCGGTGGTGTTAGCGCCTTGGCCAACGGCGGCGGCTTTAAAGATGAGTATAAATTAAGTTTATTTGTTGCCATCATACTCATCAAGAAGAAGGTATGGGGTTTTCCCAATCAAAGTTTGCCAACTTAATAGGCGTCAATATTAGAATGCTTCAGCATTGGGAACAAGGTCACCGACATCCAACCGATCCAGAGAAAGTACTACTTAAGTTAGTACAAGCCGACCCAAAATCAGTAGCAAAAAATCTACATGCCAATCAGGTGTGATTTGGGTGAGTTATAAGGTCACATATCGTGTAATAAGTACTTATGAATAATTAATTTAACTAAGGCCTGGCATGTTTAGCGTATGATAGAGTCATTTTTAAATTATAAATGCTCTATATAAAACAGCTCACCTCGCAAGAAATTCTTACCTTAGAAGAGATGCATAAAAATC
>CAIMEB010000052.1 GCA_903839855.1 uncultured Methylococcaceae bacterium | reverse complement strand
TCTTTTTGTATATTTCCTGCTTGTTTTAAAACCTCAATCTGGTACCGTTGACCTTCGGTCAGCTGACTGTATTTCTTCATTAGCTCTCTCATCTTTGGTCGGATTGGAAAGCTTGAACTTTACACCAGCTGACCCTTCCAACGCTGAAAATCGTGGAAACGGAGCGCTAGCGAAGTGAAGATTTTTAGTCCCCGATAGGTGTAGTGTCGGGCGGGTTGACGCAGTGAAATGGAGTCAACCTGCAAGACATCACGAAACACCGTCAAGTCATTTGGAATCTATGTTTCAACCCCTTGTTGGGTTGAAACGAGATGACGAGGACGCATCGGGGTCGACGCAGGCATTAGCGGTCGCGTAGTTTTTTGCTGATTTTTCGAGCAGGAGCCCGGAAAAATCTTTTGCAAAAATAGCGACTCCCGCTTTTTGTTTGCTGATCGGTTGAAATGTGCTAACCGCTGATTGATTGACTTAAGTAATAAAAACGATTTATTTTGTAAATAACTAACTCTGACCCCGATAATTGTTAAGTAATAAAAACGATTTATTTTGTAAATAACTAACTCTGACCCCGATAATTATAATTTTTTGCTTCAAGTCGTATTGCCATTTCTGCGCTGATAGCGGCTTTGCCATTGATGACGCGAGATAGTGCCACGCGTGAAACACCCAATTGACTAGCGGCCTCGGTAATACTGATGTCTAATTCGGGTAGGATATCTTCTTTTAAAATACTCCCAGGATGAGGGGGATTGTACATACTCATTTTAGTGTCCTGTTAGTGATAGTCTTGACCAAGAATCAATTAATCTGATTTATTTTGTCCAATCTTCAAAAACTAATTTTGTATCTATAAAGTATATCGATTTGAATATTTTATCGGCACTAACTAAGGTAGTATTATTTTCCAATGAGGTTGATGCGATAATCAAATCAACAGTATGTTTTTTTAAGTTTTCGTTACTGATAGATTGTAAGTCTTTAAAGTGTTTTTTTAATTCGCCAAAAACTACAGAACCCAGCACCGAAAGTGCTAATACAGTAAAGTCCTGCTTCATTTGTTCAATTGTGCTTTTAATGGCTAATTTTTTATTATCGGGGGAATTTGCAAAAGCATATTCAAATTCGTAAAGAGTTAAGACAGATATAAATATTTCATCCTCCTCCCTTAAAGAAAGTAACTTGCTTATAACGTGATGATGATTGATAGACGATGAGTTGTAGATTTCTGATACTGTGTTAGAGTCAAGTAAATATTTCATTAACTCTCTTTAAAATCGATAGATTGAACAAAATCTTCTCTGTCTTTATTAAACGTCTGAGTATAGTTGCTTAAATCAAAAGATCCATTCTCAATACGCTGTACCATTTTTTTCCATTTAGACATGGGCTGTTGATTTGTCTTAGATTGCTGTTTTAGTTTTTCTTCAAATTCGAGTACTTGTTGATTTACTATAGAAGCAGGTAAATCATCGGGGATATTTATGGTAATTTGCATGGTTTATTCCTCGGATTTTTAACAAGATTTATTCTACATTAATTTGAGTATGTTTTCATTGCAGGATCAAAATCTTTAAGCGACCTCTGGCTGTAATCTTTTATGACTTGATTTATTAGCTCTATAAGTACTTCTTACATTTCACAGGGCGTCAGCTTGCAACTCCTGTCTCAAAGAATAATTGTGTTACTTAGGGGCATCTTTGGTGACTGGCGGATTCAACTCCGAAGTGCAATTCCAGTAATCATGCAGCCTCACGCAACTTGTCACCAAAAAATACCTCATGAGGGGTTTTATAGTTTAACGTTTTACGAGGCCGATGGTTAAGTTTATCCATCACTAAATTCACCTGCTCAGAGGATATATTCTCAAAACTGCTGCCTTTAGTAAAGTATTGCCGAATCAATCCATTGGTATTCTCATTTAACCCACGTTCCCATGAACAGTAGGGGTGTGCAAAATAGACATGAGCTTTTAATTCTATTGCCATAGTTTCATGCCCTGCGAACTCTTTGCCATTATCGGCAGTGATCGTTAACGTCTTATCCAAATAAGGCTTAAGTAGCGTAATCGCGGCTTCCGTAACCACATCAGCATGCTTGCTATCGACTTTTTTGATGAGCGTGAATTTAGAGACTCGATCAACAATAGTGAC